>JBCDIP010000155.1:0-6720 GCA_038748855.1 Pseudomonadota bacterium | reverse complement strand
TCGCGGCCCTCGACCCGGCCGATCCCCGCAATCACACCGGCGGCGGGTGCCGCATTGCCGTAGAGCCCGTGCGCCGCAAAGTGCCCGATCTCGAGAAACGGTGTTCCCGGGTCGAGCAGCCCCGCGACACGATCGCGCGGCAAAAGCTTGCCTCGGGCCGCATGGCGCTCGCGAGAGCGCTCAGAGCCTCCCTTGGCCACAATGGCGCGTTTTTGCACCAGATCAGCCACGAGAGACCCCATGGCAGACTGGTTGGATTTGAACTCCTGGGAGGTGGTGGAAACGGATGAGGACAGAACAGCCATGAGGAACTTGCGTGATTGGTGATGTCTGCCAGATCGTTTACCGGGTATTTCCAGCGCCGCCAATGGCAAAGCATGCCCGGCAGGCACTCCTCTGGAGCAGGTGAGCGAATCGTTTTTCGAATCGGAAGCGCTACAGGATGACGTTTTTATGTCTGCTGCCCCAACATATAGTGGTGCCCAGATGGTCTTTTCCCCTCAAACGGGCCTTGCGCAACTTTTCATTAACCAAAAAATTTGGCACCGCTCTAGGAACATCTGCCAAGAGGTTAACAAGCTTGCCTTGGCGTTTGTCATCACTCTCCACAACTGGAGTAAGCGCGCGCCGCAGAATTCCTTGAATACAGCTGCCGAATCGTCCGACTGTGGAACTTGTCCACAGATTGTCAACTCCTCACCACTAGATATAGTATTCATACCTCGTTAACACACTAGGTGTTGACGCCGATCGCGATCTGAGGCTAATTAGCCAACATGGTCGTGGGGCGAGATGAAGACGTCTGGGGCGACCTAAATTGCGATCGAAAGATCGAATTCTAAAAAACTGTGAGCGGTATCCTGTTTGGGTCGGCGGCGGCTGACGCACATCAGGAAACAGGGTTGGTGTGTGCTTTGTGTCGGGTTTTCTCTGAACGTTTCAGAGAATCCATTGGGGCTTCAAAGCAAGCGGCAACGTTCGGGCCTTTTTGCGCGCGGACACCGGGGAAAATGCGGGGCCAATTAGGCCGGGATCGACAACGTTAACATCCTGCACATGGGCTGCAGGCGAGGAAGCTAAGGGGACTACAAAAGACATGCGGATTGAGCGCCACTATACAGAAGCCGGCAAAGGCCCGTACGACAGCCTGGAGTTTCGGAAAACCACGTCGGAAATCCGTAATCCAGACGGCTCTGTCGTATTCCGGTTGGAAGATATCGATGTTCCGGCAAGTTGGAGCCAGGTGGCCTCCGACATCATCGCCCAGAAGTATTTCCGCAAGGCCGGCGTTCCGGCCCGCCTGAAGCGCGTTGAGGAGAACACGGTTCCCTCATGGCTGTGGCGCAGCGAAGCGGACAAAGAGGCTCTGGCAGAACTGCCCGAAGACGAACGCTATGGTCCTGAGACGGATTCCCGCCAAGTGTTCTCGCGCCTCGCCGGCACCTGGACATACTGGGGCTGGAAAGGCGGCTACTTCGACAGCGAAGACGATGCCCGGGCCTTCTATGACGAATTGTGCTTCATGCTGGCGACGCAGAAGGTGGCGCCGAACTCCCCGCAATGGTTCAACACGGGCCTTCACTGGGCCTATGGCATCGATGGTCCCGGCCAAGGCCATTACTATGTAGACTTTGAAACCGGCAAGCTGACCAAATCCGCATCAGCTTACGAGCACCCTCAGCCCCATGCCTGCTTCATCCAGTCCGTTGAAGATGACCTGGTCAACGAAAACGGCATTATGGACCTGTGGGTCCGTGAGGCGCGACTCTTTAAGTATGGCTCAGGCACCGGTTCCAACTTCTCCTTCATTCGCGGCGAGAACGAAGCCCTCTCCGGCGGCGGCAAATCCTCTGGCCTGATGAGCTTCCTGAAGATTGGCGACCGGGCCGCCGGCGCCATCAAGTCAGGCGGCACCACACGCCGGGCGGCCAAGATGGTTGTGGTCGACATCGACCACCCCGACATTGAAGACTATATCGACTGGAAAGTGCGCGAAGAGCAGAAGGTGGCCGCTCTGGTGACCGGCTCTAAAACCGTGCGCTCTCACATGACCGAGGTCATGAAGGCCTGCGTTAACTGCAAGGCCGATGGGGACGATTGCTTCCAGATCGATAAGAACCCTGCCCTGAAGCGCGCCGTGAAGCTCGCCCGCCGGGCTCAGGTGCCGGACAACTACATCCAGCGTGTGATCCAGTTTGCACGTCAGGGCTATACGTCCATCGAATTCGACACCTACGACACCGATTGGGATAGCGAAGCCTATCGCACCGTCTCCGGCCAGAACTCCAACAACTCCGTGCGGGTCACCGATGACTTCCTGAAGGCCGTAGCCAAGGACGACAATTGGGAGCTGATCGGTCGCATCACCGGCAAGCCCACCAAGGAAGTGCGTGCGAAAGACCTTTGGGACAAGATCGGCTACTCGGCTTGGGCGTGTGCTGATCCGGGCATCCAGTACCACACCACGGTGAACGATTGGCACACCTGCCCACTGTCCGGCGAGATTCGCGCGTCTAACCCGTGCTCTGAGTACATGTTCCTGGACGACACGGCCTGCAACCTGGCCTCTTTGAACCTCTTACAGTTCAAGGACGCAAACGGCGTCTTCGACGTGGCCGCGTTTGAGCATTGCACACGTTTGTGGACCATGGTTCTGGAAATCTCCGTCACCATGGCGCAGTTCCCGTCCAAGCAGATTGCTGAACTCTCCTATGAGTACCGCACCCTCGGGCTTGGCTTTGCCAACATTGGCGGTCTGCTGATGACCTCCGGTATTTCTTATGACAGTGATGAAGGCCGGGCCATTTGCGGGGCGATCTCTGCGATCATGACCGGTGTGTCTTATGAGACCTCCGCCCTCATGGCCAAAGAGCTCGGCGCGTTCCCGGGCCATGCCAAGAACGCACAAGCCATGCTGCGGGTGATGAAGAACCATCGCCGCGCTGCTCATGGCGAGGCGGAAGGGTATCAAGGTCTGCACACCAATCCGGTGCCGCTGGACCACGCCAATTGCCCCGACCAGACCCTTGTGGAGCACGCCAAAGCGGCCTGGGACCGGGCCGTGGACCTCGGCGAGAAGCACGGCTACCGCAATGCGCAAGCCACGGTGATTGCACCGACGGGCACGATCGGCCTGGTGATGGATTGCGACACCACTGGTATTGAGCCTGATTTCGCACTGGTGAAGTTCAAGAAGCTGGCCGGCGGCGGCTACTTCAAGATCATCAACCGCGCGGTGCCGGAAGCCCTTCGCGTGCTTGGCTATGAAGCCGACCAGATCGAAGACATCATCAAATATGCCGTGGGCCACGGCTCTCTGGACGGTGCACCAGGCATCAACCACGAGACCCTGAAAGCCAAGGGGCTGTCTGATGAGCAGTTGAAGGTCATTGAAGACAATCTGGGCACCGCCTTTGATATCAAATTCGTCTTCAACAAATTCAACCTTGGTGAGAGCTTCTGCAAAGAAACCCTTGGGTTCACGGACGAACAGCTTGACGACTTCTCGTTCGATATGCTGGCCGCCATGGGCTTCTCCAAGGCCGATATTGAGGCCGCCAACGTCTATGTCTGCGGGGCCATGACCCTGGAAGGGGCACCTGGCCTGAAAGACGAGCACCTGCCGGTGTTTGATTGCGCCAATCCGTGCGGCAAGATCGGCAAGCGCTATCTCTCCGTGGAAAGCCACATTCGCATGATGGCCGCAGCTCAGCCCTTTATCTCCGGGGCCATCTCCAAGACCATCAACATGCCCAATGATGCAACGGTGGAAGATTGTAAGGCGGCTTATGAGCTCTCCTGGAAGCTGGCTCTGAAGGCCAACGCGCTTTACCGCGACGGCTCCAAACTTTCGCAACCTCTGAACGCGGCTCTGATCGCCGATGAAGAGGACGAGGACGATCTGGATGTCGTCGACGAGCTCATCGAGGCTCCGGCAGCCGCCCGGGCAACGATTGCCGCCGAACGGGTCACCGAGAAGGTGGTGGAGCGCATTGTTGAGGTCACCAAGCGTGAGCGCGAGAAGATGCCTCACCGCCGCAAGGGCTACACCCAGAAGGCGGTTGTGGGCGGCCACAAGGTGTACCTGCGCACCGGCGAGTATGATGATGGGCGCCTCGGGGAGATCTTCATCGACATGCACAAGGAGGGCGCCGCCTTCCGGGCCATGATGAACAACTTCGCCATCGGCGTGTCGCTTGGGCTGCAATACGGCGTGCCGCTGGAAGAGTATGTGGAGGCCTTCACCTTCACGCGCTTTGAGCCTGCCGGCATTGTCCAGGGCAACGACGCCATCAAGAACGCCACGTCCATTCTTGACTACGTGTTCCGGGAACTGGCGGTCTCCTATGCCGGGCGCAACGATCTGGCTCATGTGGACCCGACCGATCTCGCCTTTGACAGCCTGGGCAAGGGCGTCAGCGAAGGCAAGGCACCGGAAGATGGCGGTGCGCCGCATCCGGCCCCGGTTAAGGCTCAGCAGGTGCTGTCATCGGGCTTCGTGCGCCAGAGCGTGGACGAGAAAGTCGTGGTCATGCCGGGCTCAAACCTAGCGCTCGCCGACGGAGGCCCCGTGGCGGCCCTCCAGGCCCAGGCGCAGGGGTTTGCGGAGAACCAGGCGGTGGCAATCGCCGAAGTGAGCGAAGTTCATCAGGCCTTGGAAGAGAGCGTGGTGGCCGCCGTGGCCGAAGCGCTTGCC
The DNA here is from genome assembly GCA_038748855.1 of Pseudomonadota bacterium. Taxonomy (GTDB): domain Bacteria; phylum Pseudomonadota; class Alphaproteobacteria; order Rhizobiales; family CAJQND01; genus JAAEUE01. The sequence goes on along the minus strand of JBCDIP010000155.1, from coordinate 2,024 downwards.
GAACCCGCCCCCACCAAGGGCGCAGACGAGCTCCGCCACGAGGCCCGCATGAAGGGCTATGAGGGCGAGGCTTGTGCGGAGTGTCACAACTTCACCATGGTGCGCAACGGCACCTGCCTGAAGTGCGACACCTGCGGGTCCACCAGCGGGTGCAGCTAGGCGGCGCTCCCACACCTCAGAAAGCTCATTGCAAAGGGCGGTGCGCCACGCACCGCCCTTTTTGCTTTAACCGGGCATCAAGGCGGTCCGGATTAGCATATTGCTGAACGGCAACTTCCGGACAGCAACATGTTCAATCAATGGAAGAAGCAAATCAGCTTTGTGGAGCCCTACTCCAGCGGCTCCCAAAACCCCTTTGACTACGATCCCTATGCAGATATGCCTGGTGTGGAGATCAGCGGGCCCTGGCACTCCAAAATGGCCGCGCATCTCAAGCAAAAAGGCATTCGGCGCGTTAAGCTGAACGCGCTCAAAGGTTCCCTTGCACCGGACTTTGAATTCCTATCTGAGCTTGACCACCTTAAGGCGCTCACGCTGCAGCTGAGGGATAAGAACACCGGCCCCGTTCCCTTGGAAGCACTCAACGACCTACAACAGTTTCGCTGCACACACGTGCCGTTTTCCGCGCCACTGAACTTCGCAAGCCTAAGCAACTTACGCTCCTGCGCACTGGCTTGGGGCCTGCATATGCGCAGCGTTCTTAGTTGCGAGCGACTAGAGCGGCTCTATCTCACCGGCCTGAAAGCGACCGAATCGCAGGGCCTCGCCGCGCTCTCAAGCCTAAAGAGCCTGCAGTTGGCCCACACCTCACTTGCCTCTCTGGCACCCATTGCTGGCCTCACCGGCATGGAAAGGCTCGATCTCATGGTGGCGCGCAAGCTGGAGAGTCTCGAACCACTGGGCGAGCTGACCAAACTGCGCTGCCTCTATCTGGCAGAGGCTCACAAGATCTCATCGCTGGAGCACTTGCGCCCCCTAAAGAACCTGGAGGCGCTCATCATGGTGGACTGCGGCGAGATTGAGAGCCTGCGGCCGCTGGCAGAGCTCAAGAAGCTAAAGGCCGTGTGCTTTGCCGGCGCCAAAACCACGATCCGAGATGGGGATCTCAGCCCTCTCACCGGCCTTGAAGAGCTCGCCATGCTCATGTTCGGTTCGCGCAGACACTACTCCCACAAACTCATCAAGAAGTGGAACTGGGCGAATTACGATCAGCCCGACACCCTGCTGAAAGCCGCATAACGCGTATTGTGCAGGCGGCCAATTGGCTTATGATCGCCTAAATGGCTCCCTCCCCGCCGTCCGTGGCCTCCCCAAATCCCGTTGCCGCCATCAGCTACATGGTCGCTGGCGGCTTCATGAACACCTTGATGCTGTCGTCGATCAAGCAGCTGACCAACGATCTGCATCCCTTTGAGATCGCCTTTTTCCGCTGCCTTGTGGGATTCCTGGTGCTGCTGCCCTTGATCTGGCGCAGTGGTGGTTTTGGCCTTATGCGCACCACACAGATGCCCCGGCACGTATTGCGCGGAGCGCTGAATGCTGGGGGTATGTTGCTCTATTTCTGGGCTGTGGCCCTCGCCCCGCTCGCCACCGTCTCGGCCATCGGGTTTGCCTCTCCTTTGTTCGCTGCGCTTTTGGCGATCCTCGTCTTAGGCGAGAAGGTCGGCATGCGGCGCTGGGCGGGCCTCGTTATCGGATTTGCCGGCACACTGGTGATCCTGCGCCCCGATTCCGGCCTGATCGAGTTTGGCGCCATGGTGGCTCTAGCCTCCAGCTTTCTTTGGGCCGGCGCAATGATCGTCATCAAGCAATTGACCGGCTCTGAGAGCCCGCTCACCATCACCGCCTGGGGCACCTTCTATGTGGGCGTGTTCTGCCTCATTCCGGCGCTCTTCTACTGGCAGTGGCCAACGCTGGAACAATGGCTCTGGCTGATTGTCATCGGCATTATGGGCAGCGTCATCCAGTTCAGTCTGGCCAAGGCCTTTTCTCTGGCCGAGACCACGCTGGTGCTGCCGTTCGAC
>JBCDIP010000154.1:0-6722 GCA_038748855.1 Pseudomonadota bacterium | reverse complement strand
CGGCCCGACGGTCAGGTCCTCGTTGAAGCGCACCAGGTTGTTGTAGATCATGCGCCCGCGACCATAATCGATGGATTGAGTGAACAAGATCGGATCGAGCGTATCCGCAGGTCCATGCTGGTTGCTGGCAAGGCGCACCTTGCCCCCCTTCTTGGGCGTCATGGCGAGAGCCTCAGACGCGCTGGACACAAGTGCACCGGCGCCGGCAATGGTTGCGCCTGACGCCATCAACCAGCTCATCACTTCGCGGCGGGTTGCACCCTGCTTCAAGGACCGTTCGATCACAAAGCGGTCGTTGGCGCTCAAGTCGCCATAGTTCAGATCACCGCATGGGTTAGAAACGGAAAATTGGGTTGATTTGCCGGCCATCGCTTTCCTCCATGGAGTTGGAACCAATCAGTTGGCCCTGATGGTATCGGGCGAAAAGCCGGCATTGCTTGAACACAGAAGCCAATTTGCTGAACAAACGGGACGTGACGATCTAGCGCTGCTGTTGCTGGCGGAAGCTGGTCGGCCCGCAATCGTGCTTACGCTTGAACCAGCGCACGAAGTGAGCGCAGTCGGAGAACCCACATTCATGCGCAATCTGGGTGATGTTCTTGGAGGTGTTCACAAGGCGCCAGCGGGCATGTTCCAGGCGCATGTCACGCCAAAGCTCCTGCGGCGACTTGCCGGACTTTGCCTTGAACACGCGGTTGAGCTGGCGCCGGCTTATGGACAGCTTGCGCGCGATCTGATCGATTGAAATGGGTTCACTCAAAGTTTGACGCATCAGCAGAACCGCCTGCTCTACACGCCAGTCCCCACAATGCTCCAACTCTTGAAAGGACATACGGCCCGCGTGATGGGCCTTGCGATGCTGGTCCACCACCATGGCCGCCAAGCCCTTCGTGCCGCGGCTTGCGCCACAGCGCTGGGAGAGGATTTCCACCGCCACATCAATGGCCGCCGTACCGCCTGGACAGGTGACACGGTCCTGATCGAAGGTGTAAATCGCGTTGGGCAGCGGAATGGTGCGTGGATAACGCTCCTTGAAGTCAGCCACATGGTCTACGTGAACTGCGCAGCGCACCCCGTCCAGCTGCCCTGCCTCGGCCAACACAAAGCTGCCGGTGCACAAGCCGACGAGAGAGACCCCCTTGCCGGCGGCTTCGCGCAAGTAGCTGAACACGTCCGGACTGTGCTTGGCGAACGAAGACAGCAAGCCCCCAACGACAACCACATAATCGTAATTGCTTGGGTCATCGAAGGTTTTCCAAGGCAGCACTTCCATGCCGCAGCTGGAGCGCACGGGCTCAAGATCGTGGGAAATGCAGTTCCAGTGGCAATACACCTGCCGGCTGCGGTCCCGTTCGTCTGCAGCGTGGCGGACCGCATCAATGAACCCGGCAAAGGGCAGAAGCGTGAATTCCGGCGAGAGGATGAAGGCAAGCCGGACGTCAGGTCTGATGCCCGGCCGCACATCAGGTGCAAAAGCAGGTCGGGTTTGGCGTGTCTGTAAGCCTTGGGTCATAGTGGTTGGCACATATGTACAGCAAAATTGCTTGTATATTCTATGATCAGATTTCCCTCTTGCCTAGCCTTGCCCTCTCCAAAAGAGGGGAAGAGTGATGATGAACTGGAGCCGGAAAGTCCGCATGGTCGGCGCCCACGCAGAAGGCGAGATCGGGCGCGTGATCGTTGAAGGCGCGCCGGAGATACCCGGCGACACGATGCTGGAGCGGCTGAACTGGCTAAACGCTTACGGCGATGACCTCAGACGCTTCACCCTGTTTGAACCGCGCGGCGCAGCCCAGATGACCATCAATCTTCTCACCGCCCCCTGCACTCCCGGCGCCCATGCGGGCTTCATCCCCATGCAAGGCGATGGCAGCCACGCCATGTCTGGCTCCAACGCCATGTGCGTGACCACCGTGCTGTTGGAAACCGGCTTGGTGCCGATCGAAGATGGCCTGCAGCAACTCGTCCTCGACACGGCCGCCGGGCCGGTGAACGCCGTGGCCAAGTGCTCAAACGGCAAGGTTGAGAGTGTGAGCCTGGACTTCTTTCCAAGCTTCGTTGAGCGGTTGGACGTGGAGGTAACCTTGAGCGGCCTGCCGCCGGTGCTGGTCGATGTCGCCTTTGGCGGGGTGTACTACGTGCTCGTGGATGCCGCCAAATTGGGTCTCACAATTGAGCCGGCGTCAGCCCGCGAACTTGTCGCATTGGGCAACCAGATCCTTCGCGCCGCCCGCGAACAGGTGACTGTTCAGCATCCGCTTATCCCTGAGTTCAATGCTCTGGAATTCTGCATGTTCACGGGCACAGTGAGCGAGGCCGACCGCATTTTCACAAACGCCACGGTCATGCCGCCGGGCCGGCTGGACCGCTCACCCTGCGGCACCGGCAGTGCTGCCCGCCTTGCCGTTATGCATGCCAAAGCCCAGGTGGCCATTGGGGATGAGGTCACCATGCGTTCAACGATCGGCAGTCAGTTTCACACGCGCATTGTGGGCGCGACGCAGGTCGGCAGCTCAATGGCGATCCTGCCGAACATTACCGGACGGGCATGGATCTATTCCGATGGAGAGTATGGTGTTTGCCCCCAAGACCCATTTACCGAGGGGTTCACCATGGCGGACACCTGGGGCGATGGAATTATACATTCGCTCCCGGTTTTGTGATCATTAGGCCGCAGCGCGCCTTGGATCTCCCCCACTGATCACTTCAGGTTCACGTTTCATCACGGTGAATTAACGCGAAGTCAGACGTGTTCATTTGCTCAATGCGCACCGTCCGTTCAAGTTCAGGTGCACGTAACGACCCCCGCTCTGCCGTCACATTAGTGGAACTTGGACACACATAGTGAACACCCTTCTTTGCGCATTTTTTCAGCCGGGACGCAAATGATGGCACTCAATACCGATCATCAAAAAGCCATCCTGGTCACCGGGGCGAGCTCCGGCATCGGCCTGGCCGCCTGCGAACTCATGGCCCAGAAGGGCTTCCAGGTGTTTGGCGGGGTCAAACCGGGAAGTGAGGAGCAACCTTTGCGCGACGCGGGCGCCATCCCGCTTGCTCTTGATGTGACAAGCATGTCAAGCTTGGCCTCTGCGCTGGAGACGCTTGAAGCGCGCGTCGGGGACGGCGCCCTGTGGGGTCTCGTCAACTCTGCCGGTGTTGTGGCGGCCGGTCCCGTTGAGCTTCATGATATGGGCGAAGCCCGCAACGTCTTCGAAGTGAACGTTATGGGCGTTCTGGCCACGGTGCAGACCTTCCTTCCCCTCATAAGACGGGCCGGAGGGCGGATTGTCAATCTAAGCTCATTGTCAGGTCTGCTGGCCGTTCCCTTCCTTGGGCCTTACTGCGCGTCCAAGGCGGCGATCGAATCTCTTTCAGACAGCATGCGCCGGGAGCTTCGCCCCCTGGGGGTCGATGTTGTTGCCATCCAACCGGGCGCAACACGCACCCGCATGTGGAGCAAGGCCGAGGAGATTGACTTGGCGCCCTTTGATGGAACCCCATATGGGCCCGCCACCGCGAAAGTGAAGAACCGGGCCGTCGGCAAAGGGCACCGGGGGCAATCCCCTCAGAAGGTCGCCGAAGCGATCCATTTGGCGCTCACGTCGAAAAGCCCTCCAACCCGGATCAGGGTGCAGCGTAAGCGCCTGTCACGCCTGCTTTATTCTCTTCTGCCTCTGCTTGCCGACAGCGTCGTGGACCGCAAGATCACCGATGCTGTCTGGAGTGACCTGAAATGAACGGGCTTGGCTGGTGAGCGCACAAGCGGAATGATCTCAATCTTCAAAATCTTTTTTGGGGCAAAGCGTACAAGACCGGTTCTGGTGTTGCTCAGCCTGGTCATCGCCGGGTTCTTTGAGTTCCTGTCCATCGGGGCGTTGCTCCCTCTGATTGCCCAGATCGGAGGCACAGACACCGCCAGCGACTCTGAGCTGAGCCGGATCACCGAACAGATCTTCACCTTCTTTTCCATCCCAACCGACTTGGTTTCGATTGTCTTGGTGATTGTCTCAACCATGGTGGTGAAGGGTGTGATCGCCTTCGCGGCCCTGGGCTATGTGAGCTACGCAATTGCGGACGCCGTCTCGGCGCTCAGGGCACAGTTGGTGCGCCACTTCCTGGAGGCCAAGTGGAGCTATTATGCAGATCAGCGCGTGGGGCGCATCGCCAACGCCCTCTCCAACGACGCAACCCGCGCCGGCACAGCCTACCAACGCGCAGCACGGTTCGTTGCCTATTTCGTCCAAGCCATAGTCTACATCAGCGCGGCGATCCTGATCTCCGGCCAACTGGCCCTGGTGGGGGTCACGGTTGGTGCCGCTCTTTTGGTTGCCACCGCATGGATTGTCAGGATCTCGCGCAAGGCGGGATACAAGCAGACCGACAGCACGTCGGAACTGACAACTCTCATTGCCGACACCATGAACAACATCAAGCCGCTCAAGGCCATGGACCGGCAGACATTGTTTCTTGAGTTGTTTGCAAGCAACATCCAGGTTCTGCGGACCGCGCTTATCCGCCAGGGCCTGGCCACATATGGCCGGCATTATGCCCATTACATATTGATGTCGCTGTTTCTGGGGGCCTCCATCTTCATCGCTGTGGAGACCCTCAAGATCCCGCTCTCTGAACTCGTGGTCTCCGGGGTGGTGTTCTTTCAGGTCACCTCCATCGTCTCCAAGCTGCAGGGAACACTTCAGGACGCCGCCCAGTTGGAGAGCGCATTCTGGCGGGTGGATGAGCTGTTGAACGCAACAAAAGCGTCCAAGGAAGTGAATGAAGGAAAACGCCCCGGCCAACTCGCGCACGAGATAGATTTGCAGAATGTCAGCTTCTCCCACGGCTCGTCGCTCATCGTGCACAATGTGAACCTTCAGATCCCGGCCAACAAGATCACGGTGCTTCAAGGGCCGTCAGGCTCCGGCAAAACCACGCTCATCGATCTGATCATTGGCCTGCACAGGCCGGACAAGGGACGGGTCGCAATTGACGGGGTCCCTCTTGGCGAGATCGATTTGAAGGATTGGCGACAGAAGATCGGTTACGTCCCCCAGGAGCTCAATCTGTTTCACACGTCAATTCGAAAGAACATCACGCTGGGCGATGAAACGGTCAGCGATCGGGAAATCCTGGAGGCCTTAACGCTGGCGGGGGGAGCTGAGTTTGTGCTCGCACTGCCTGAAGGGCTCGACACTGTGGCCGGGGAACTGGGAACCAAGCTGGCGGGCGGCCAGCGACAGCGGATTGCGCTTGCACGTGCTTTGATCAAGCGCCCCTTGCTGGTGATCCTGGATGAAGTCACAAGCGCACTCGACCCTGAAACCGAAGCGGAAATTGTTTCGAAGATCAGAGAACTGTCCGGCGAGTTCACGATCATTGCAGTCACCCATCGCCCGGCGTGGATCGAGGCCGCCGACAAGCTTTATAAGATCTCAGAAGGGGCAGCTCACGAAGTGCCTCCGCAGGTTACAGGCGACCTCAAAGCTGGCTAATCCCGGACGGTCCGAACCCTCTCGCATCAGAGCGACTGATCTGGTTGGCAAAGCCGCAAAGCCCCTGCCCCATTAAGTTGAAGCCTAAGCGCAAATCCGTCAGACTCCCGACCGTGACGCGGGCTAACCTGATTGCACGCGTCTCTTTTCGAAGGAGTGCACCCCATGCCTCAACCCATGATCCTGCCTGTGACGGAAAACTGGAACGAAGGCGAAAGAGACTGGTCATACGTTAAGGACGCGCGGGCTGGCATCGCGGATTGGGAAGCAAGAGCCGGCAAAACACTGCCCGATGATTACCGCCGGTTCATGCTGAAGTTCAACGGCGGGCGCCTCTATCCTTCGCTGCTTCGCCACAACGTCACCCATTATTCCTCCGAACCGACCCTCTTGGAATACTTCTACAGCTGGGACGAGGTGATACGGCACGCCAACAAAGAGGTTTACTTTTCCGGAACACCGGAAGGCTTTTTGATCATTGGTGGCGATCCGGGCGGGTTGGAGATTTTGCTGTCATGCCGCGATGAAGATCAAGGACAGATTTTCTGCTGGTATCACACGACAGTGCCCTGGGGCACCGACGACAATGCTCAAGTCTGGCACCAGGCCGGATCGTTTAGTGAGCTGCTGGCCTCGCTCTACGAAGACGAGAGCAAAACCAGTCATCAACACTGGTACATCCCGCTGTGCGATAGCCTCGCGCAGCCTTTGGAGTTCTGACCCATTGAACGGGCAGCCCTGCCGTCAGTCACAGAACTTGCCCTTTGCCCGGGCGACGAGCACCTGACCAGAAATCACCTCGGTTTGGCCGGGCACGATCTGCTGGCCCTGGCGCGTAGTCCGCGGTCCAAAGCCAGGAAACGATGGGCTTGCTCGGACACCGCTTCACTAAGCTGATATGGGGTTTCCGCTGATCCGCCGGCTCCTGTAGAGATCTGTTCGGAGCCACAGCGGGCTATCCGTGATGGGCAACCGTGTGTCGGTGATGCGGACGTTTTGACGGGATGCCGGTGTGTCGCTGAATGTCTGGTTTCGAACGAGAAGTAGGTATTTTTTGAGGTGAAGACTTCCACAAGGTGCCAGAAGCGGAACTTCACGGCATTGTTGACACGGCTACCAGCGCCCGAAGCGGTGCGCGATCAGCATCAATATGCCGCCAAAAATTGCTGGCCAAATTGCGAACACGATGAAACCTCCGTCGACTTCTCCGTTACTGAGAAAAATCGATAT
>JBCDIP010000153.1:0-6757 GCA_038748855.1 Pseudomonadota bacterium | reverse complement strand
GGCCGGGCACGTGCGCGCCATGTTCGAGGCCGCAAGCCAGGTCTCGCTCACCGCATCGGGCCGCTCTGAGGCAATCGACGGCAAGGTGCGCATCACCGCCTCCGACATCATGTCGGCCCTGCTGATGCCGCCTGTGATGGCCGAGCTGCGCGAGCGCGCGCCCTTGGTGGAGTTTGAGATCGTCGCGGCGAACGACATCCGCGATCTGCAGAGCCGGGAGGCCGATATTGCCATTCGCCATGTGCGCCCGGAGCAGCCGGATCTGATCGCCAAGCTGGTGAGCGAGGCGACGGCACATTTCTATGCCGCCACCACCTATCTGGAGCGCCGCGGCCGGCCGGAGACGGTTGAGGCCTTGCGGGCGCACGACTTCATAGGTTTCGGCAACAATGCCCGCATGATCGAGATGCTGAACCCGCTCGGCCTGAACCTGGGGCCGGAGAATTTCCGCCTGGGCTCTGAAAGCGGGGTTGTGTCCTGGGAAATGGCCAAGAGCGGGTTGGGCATCATTGTCATGTCCGATGAGGTGGCGGCGAAGGCCCCTCAGATGGAGCGCGTCTTGCCTCAGATGGATCCTTTCATGTTCCCGGTCTGGCTGACCGCCCACCGCGAACTCCACACAAGCCGGCGCATCCGGCTGGTGTTTGATCTGCTGGCGGAGTTTCTGGAACGCACGATTGGCAAGTGAACTCAATCTGTGGCGGGGCGCAAAGGCCAGAAGCTCTTTGTGTCCACCGCCATCTTCGTGCGGATTTCCGCCCAGGCGGTTGAATGTGGAGCCGGAGTGGCTTGATGTGCAGCGCGGTTTAGAGTGTGGATCCGCATGAGTGACGGTTAAGAACTCTCCCCGCTGTGCGGAGTGTACTGGAGCAGGTCTCCTGGTTGGCACTCCAGGTACTCGCAGATCTTCTCCAGGGTATCAAACCGCACCCCCTTCACCTTGCCGCGGCGGAGCAGAGAAAGGTTGGCTTCGGTGATGCCCACATGGTCGGCCAGCTCTTTCCCGCTTATCCCCCGCTCCGCCAGAACAACGGCCAGACGCACAGTGATGGGCATCAGACGAACTGCTTGTTTTCGGCCTCCAACTCGGCGGCCTCAGTGAAGATCCAAGCCAGCAGCCAAAGCCCGCTGCCGAGCAGAAGCGGCATAAGCTCGCCGCTGCCGATGAAGAGGGCAATGCTGCCCTTTTCCTGGCCCAGCGAGACGAGAGCCCCACTGAGCGGCATGACCACCAACCGGAGGGCGGCACTGAGAACAAGCGCAACGGCCAGGCGCCGGAGTGACCAAAATACCGAAGCGGAGAAATATACCCCGCGTTGAAACGAGGCGAGGGCGTGCCGCACGGACAAAAGCCCCCAGGAAAATATGAGAACCGGGAGGGTCGCCAGTCCTGCAACAGAGATGAGCGCCGCCGGCGCCGCGCCTTGGGCCACGGCTTCGGGCACATGGATCGCCCGCGCCATGTCAGCAGAAGACATGAACAAAACGGCGATAAAGGAGACCACCGGCAATGAGAGTGCGGTGATCAGCACAGCGAGGCTCAAAACCCAGCTCCAACGGGCGATACGGTGTTTGCGAATGTCCTGATTCACGCCTGACCTCCATGGATGGCATTGACAGCTTGAGGATCTAGAATTATCGTAAAACAATAATTATTCATCGTAAAGGAGAAACTTATGGTGCGTAGCTTTTGGATTTCAGTGCTGGCCGCCGCGTGTGTATCTGTCTCGGTGTCCTCAGTGGATGCGAGTGGGCGGATCACTCTACTCCAGGTCTTGCAGGCGATTGAAGAGGCCCCGGGCAACCCTTCTGCTCAAGCCATGTTGGGCACTTATGTGAAGGCGGCCATTGAAGGCGCGGTTGCCGCCGGAGAACAGTCCGGCGCTCCGGTGATTTGTGCAAAGCCGGGGCGCGGCCGCTTTGATGCGCTCGAGTTCAAAGCGTTCGCCCTAAAGCGCAAGCCCACCAAGGCCGCACAGGCGCGCGCGCCGGCAACTCCGGTGCTCATCAAGTTCGTGATGCAGCAAAACCCTTGCCGCCCGTGAAGGCGCTTTCTGCTAACAACAACGCTTGATTTCTGCCGCCCACACGCCTATAACCCACCCGCTCCAGCCGACCGGCCTGTAATGGGCATGCCGTGGCGGCTGTGAATGCTTCATGAAAGAAGCCAACTTGACGGCCCGGTTTTCAATGGTCTGAAAGCCGATGCCAAGAGGTTTGGCTAAAAAGGAGAAAGCAAAATGCCCAAGCTGAAGACCAAGAGCGGCGCGAAGAAGCGCTTCAAGGTGACAGCCACTGGCAAGGTCATGTGCGGCCAGGCCGGCAAGCGTCACGGAATGATCAAACGGACGAAAAAGTTCATCCGCAATGCCCGCGGCATGTCGGCCTTGTCGGACCAGGACGCCCGGATCGTTAAACAGTTTCTTCCCTACAAGTGATCGCGTAACAACGCGTCCCCGCTAAAGGAGCACCGCTATGGCTCGAGTTAAACGGGGTGTGACCACTCACGCCCGTCATCGCAAAGTTATCAAGGCTGCCAAAGGCTACTATGGCGCCCGCAATTCAACCTTCCGCGCCGCCAACCAGGCCGTGGAGAAGGCCGGTCAATACGCTTACCGCGACCGCCGCGCCAAGAAGCGGAACTTCCGCGCCCTGTGGATTCAGCGCATCAACGCTGCTGCGCGCGCTGAAGGTCTGACCTATGGCCGATTTATCAACGGGCTTGGCAAGGCCGGTATTGAGGTGGACCGCAAAGTGCTGGCCGACCTCGCCGTGCGTGAGCCCGAGGCCTTCAAGGCCCTGGTCGAGGCAGCAAAAGCCACCCTTTAAGGCGGCCAGTGATCTGCGCCATGCCGCAGACGAACACAGCTCATGACAGCCGGACTTGCCGAGCCCTCCCCAAAGGAGCGCTCGCGTGAGCCGGCTATTGTCATTTTGAAAGGGCTATTTCCCCCATGTCAGATCTCGAACAGTTAGAAACAGAAATCACAGGCGCCATCGCCAATGCGTCCGATATGGCCGCGCTGGAAGAGGTGCGCGTGGCGAGCCTGGGCAAAAAGGGCTCAGTCTCCCAGTTGATGAAATCTCTGGGCGGTATGACGCCTGACGAGCGCAAGGAGATGGGGCCGAAACTGAACGGCCTGAAGCAGTCCATCGGCGAGGCCATCGCCGCGCGATCAAACGCGCTGCGCAACGCAGAGCTGGAAGCGCGCCTGGCTGAGGAGACCGTGGATGTCACTCTGCCCATCCGTCCGGAAAGCCAGGGCACCATCCACCCGGTGAGCCAGGTGTGGGACGAGGTGGTGCAGATCTTCGCTGATCTCGGCTTCTCGGTTGCAGAAGGCCCGCACATTGAAACCGATTTCTATAACTTCGAGGCGCTCAACATCCCGCCGGAACACCCCGCGCGCCAGGAGCATGACACGTTCTATTTCAACCCTCGCGAAGACGGCGAGCGCATGGTGCTGCGCACACACACCAGCCCGGTGCAGATCCGCACGATGGAAACCGCCGAGCCGCCCATCCGCATCATTGCGCCCGGGCGCACCTACCGCTGCGACAGTGACCAAACCCACACGCCCATGTTCCACCAGGTGGAGGGGCTGGTGATCGACGAGACCACTCATCTGGGTCATCTGAAATGGTGCCTGGAAGAATTCTGCAAGGCGTTCTTCGAGGTGGACGAAGTGAAGATGCGCTTCCGCGCCTCTCACTTCCCGTTCACCGAACCTTCCATGGAGGTGGACATTGGCTGCTCCTTCGAAGGTGGCCAGGTGAAAATCGGCACTGGGGATGACTGGCTCGAAATCCTGGGCTCCGGCATGGTGCACCCCAAGGTGATCGCCGCCGGCGGCCTGGATCCTGAGAAGTATCAGGGCTTCGCCTTCGGCATGGGCATCGACCGGATCGCCATGCTGAAATATGGCATCCCCGACTTGCGTGCCTTCTTCGAGGCGGATCTCAGATGGCTGCGCCATTACGGGTTCTCCGCCTTCGATGTGCCCGAACTGGCCGGAGGATTGAGCTGATGAAATTCACACTCTCCTGGTTGAAAGATTATCTAGAGACCGACGCCACGTTGGACGACATCACCGCGGCTCTCAACGATGTGGGCCTGGAGGTGGACGGCGTGGAGAACCTCGCTGAAACCCTCGGCGCATTCTCCGTGGCCAAGGTCAAGGAAGCCCGCCAGCACCCTGATGCGGATCGCCTGCGCGTGTGCGATGTGGAAACCAAGGACGGCCTGGTTCAGGTGGTCTGCGGCGCCCCCAATGCGCGCACCGGCATGACCGGCATCTTCGCCCCGCCCGGAACCCACATCCCCGGCACCGGGGTGGATCTGCAGGTCGGTGTCATCCGCGGCGTGGAATCGGCCGGCATGCTCTGTTCAGAGCGCGAAATGATGCTGTCTGATGAGCATGACGGCATTATTGAGCTGGACGGCGATTGGGCCATTGGCACCCCGGCGGTTGAGGCGCTTGGCCTGAACGATCCGGTGATCGACATCGCCATCACGCCCAACCGGCCTGATGCGCTGGGGGTTTACGGCGTCGCGCGCGATCTCGCCGCCCGCAGCCTCGGCACCCTGAAACCTCTGGATGCCACGCCCATACCGGGCACGTTCACCTCGCCCATCGACGTGAAGCTCACCTTCGATGCGGGGACGGAAGATGCCTGCCCGCTGTTCTGCGGGCGTTACATCCGCGGTGTGAAGAACGGCCCGTCGCCGGAATGGCTGCAGCGCCGGCTGACCGCCATCGGCCTTCGCCCCATCTCCGCCCTGGTGGACATCACCAACTACCTCACCTACGCCTATGCCCGGCCGGTCCACGTATTTGACGCGGACAAGGTGGCCGGCAATATCCAACCGCGGCTCGCCAAGACGGGCGAAAAGATGCTGGCGCTGGACGGCAAGGAATATGAGCTGGACGACACCATGACGGTGATCGCCGACGACAATGGCCCTGACGCCATTGGCGGCATCATGGGCGGTGAGCTCTCCGGCTGTACTCTGGGGACCAAGAACGTCTTCGTGGAGGTGGCCTACTTCGATCCTATCCGCACGGCCACCACGGGCCGTAAGCTCGGCATCATCTCCGATGCGCGTTATCGGTTTGAGCGCGGCGTGGACCCGGCCTTTGCGCCAGATGGTGCGGAGATCGCAACGAAGATGATCATGGACTTCTGCGGCGGTGAGCCGTCGGAAATGGTCACAGCGGGCGCCATCCCCGATACGGCGCGCAGCTACACCCTGCGTCCCGACCGGGTTGAGACCTTGGGCGGGGTCAAGGTTGAGCTTGCGGAACAAAAGCGCATCCTGGAAGATCTCGGCTTTAAAGTCGCGCAGACCGGCGATGGCCTGGTGTGTGCGGTGCCCCCATGGCGGCCTGACGTTTTGGGCGAGGCTGATCTGGTGGAAGAAATCACCCGCATCGTCGGCCTGGACAATGTGCCCAATGCGCCCATGAGCCGGCCCAATGCGGTGGCCCGTCCCGTGCTCACGCGCTTGCAGCGGCGCACGAGCGCGGCCCGGCGCACGCTCGCAGGGCGCGGCCTCAACGAGGCGGTGACCTGGTCGTTCCTTCCCGAAGACCAAGCCAAGCTGTTCGGCGGCGGCGGGGCGGCAGTGAAGCTCGCCAACCCCATTTCCTCCGAGCTGTCCGACATGAGGCCGTCATTGCTGCCCAATCTCATCACGGCTATTGGCCGCAACAATGACCGCGGCTTTGCCGACCTGGCGCTGTTTGAAATCGGTCAGGCCTATCTGGGGGACCGGCCGGAAGATGAAACCGTACGGGCTGCCGGCGTGCGCCGCGGCCAAACGGGCCCGCGCCACTGGGGCGGACCGTTGCGGCCTGTGGATGCGTTTGACGCCAAGGCCGACGCGCTGGCCGCGCTTCAGGCGGCCGGAGCACCCATGCAAAGTCTTCAGGTTGTCGCCGGCGCTCCGGACTGGTTCCACCCGGGCCGCTCAGGCACCTGTCAACTAGGTCCGCAAAACCAGATGGCCCATTTCGGCGAGCTGCACCCGCGCGTGCTCAACGCGCTTGATGTGAAGGGTCCGCTGGTGGGCTTTGAGATTGTGCTCAACAAGGTCCCCGAGCCAAAAGGCAAGGGCGGCGCGGCCCGTGCGGCGATGGAGGTCTCCGACCTGCAGGCCGTCACCCGGGACTTTGCCTTTGTGGTGGATGGTGACGTGGTGGCCGACAAGCTGGTCCGCGCTGCCAAGGGCGCCGACAAGCAGTTGATCACCGGCGTCTCAGTGTTCGATCTGTTTGAAGGCGAGGCGGCCGGTAAGGCGCTGGGCGATGGCAAGAAGTCATTGGCCATCGAGGTCACCTTGCAGCCCCGCGACAAGACCATGACCGATGAAGAGATCGATGCGGTTGCCGCGAAGGTGGTGGCTAATGTGGAGAAAGCCACCGGCGGCACGCTCAGGGGATAAGGAGCGCCCCGCATACCTGAAGGAGCCAACTGATGGTGAAACTGATTTGGCTGTCTGATCTTCATTTTCTGGCTGAAGGCATCGATCTTGGCCATGACTCGCACGCGCGGCTGAAAGCGGCCGTCGCCTTTATCAACCAGTACCATGCGGACAGCACCTACTGTGTGCTGTCCGGCGATCTGGTCAACCGCGAAACGGTTGAGGACTATTCCGCACTGGCTGAAGTCTTAGGCGAGCTGCGTGTGCCCATGCTCCCCATGGTCGGCAATCATGATGATCGGGACATCGTGCGCTCGGTGCTGGCGTTGCCGG
>JBCDIP010000152.1:0-6773 GCA_038748855.1 Pseudomonadota bacterium | reverse complement strand
CTGGTCTCAGCACGGGCGGCAGAGAAGAACCTGGAATTGATTGTGCGCGTGGATCCCAGCTTGCCCTCAACCTATGTGGGAGATGCGGGGCGCTTGCGCCAGATCGTTACGAACCTGATGGGTAATGCCATCAAGTTCTCAGATGAAGGCCATGTGTATGTGGATGTCTCCGGCACGGTGAAAGACGACGGAAACGCTGAGCTGTCTTTCCGGGTGGAAGACACGGGCGTTGGCATCTCCGAAGAGCAGTGTCACTCGGTGTTTGAACAGTTCTCGCAAGTGGACAGTTCAGCGACGCGCAAGCATGAGGGAACAGGGCTTGGTCTTTCCATTGCGAAGTCCTTGGTGGAACTCATGGGAGGCGAGATCGGCGTTGAGAGCGAACTGGGCAAGGGATCAGCGTTCTGGTTCACCGTCACTTTGCCCGTAGAAGAATCAGCCAAGCGCAAGCCGCGCGCTCCGGTGGACGTTACAGGCGCCCGGGTTCTGATTATCGACGATAATGAGGTGAACCGTTCCATTCTGGCCGAACAGTTGGAAGCCTGGAAGTTTGAGCATGCCTCCGTTTCGTCGGGTCAGACGGGCCTTGCGGTGATGCGCAGCGCCGCCAAACATGACGTGACCATCGATCTCATCATTCTGGACTATCAGATGCCCGGCATGAGCGGCACGCAGATGCTTTATGAGATGCGCTCTGACCCGGCCATCGCCTCTATCCCTGTCATACTCTTGACCTCGGTGGACGCAGCCGCTGCCCGCAGCGCCATTGGCGACCTCAAGCTGGAGGCGAACCTCACAAAACCCACCCGGTCGTCCATGTTGCTCGAGACGATTGTGGATGTGTTGAGCGAAGCGCGCGAGGCCGCGGCCTCTGAGGAGCCCGAAACGCTGAGCGAGCTGGCCGACAGCTTAGATGCCGATTGGCCCACGCCGGCCACTGAACACCCTGAGCTGGCAGCCGAAGCCCAACCGAAACCCGAGCCGGAGCCCGCGCCCCCGATGGACAGCGGCGAGCGGTTCGACATTCTGGTGGCGGAGGACAATGAGGTGAACCAGATGGTGTTCACCCAGATCTTGGAGACCACCGGATACAGCTTCAAAATCGTCGAGAACGGCGAGTTGGCCGTGGCCGCCTGGAAGGCCCACAAGCCCTCAGTGATCTTGATGGATGTGTCCATGCCGGAAATGAACGGTCATGAGGCCACACGCGCCATCCGCAAGGCCGAAGAGGGAAGCGATGATCACGTGCTGATCATCGGTGTCACCGCTCATGCGCTGAATGGGGACCGGGAGACCTGCTTTGATGCCGGCATGGATGACTATCTGCCCAAGCCGGTTTCGGTAGACGGCCTGAAAGCCGCGTTGGCGCGGCACATGCCTGAAGATCAAGGCAAGGATGAAGACGACGATCTGTGTGAGATCCTGGCCTAGAGCCAGGGTTCCATGGGGAATGTATCGAGCTGTGTGACCCCGTCTTCGGTCACTAGAACCTGGATTTCCAGCTTCACGCATTCGCGCCCACCTTTAACGCCCGTGCAGCTCTCCACACACAAAACCATGCCTTCTTCAATCACCCCTTCGTAGCCATGGCCGCGATCCATATCCACGTGCGTGGGGACAGCCGGATACTCATCGCACAGACCCACACCGTGGAAGGCTACTGAATAGCGCTGGTCCCAGAACTCCTCTGGCATCCGCCAGCTCTTGTCGTTGAATTCGTGGAACGTCATTCCGGGTTTGATGATGTTCTTGTTGTGCTCAATCTGGCTGATCGCGTGGGCGTAAAGCCGCCGTTGCTCATCGGTGGGCGGGGTGTGGCCGATGGTCCAGGACCTGGAAATGTCGCAGCAATAGCCGTAAGGGCCCACGAGATCGGTGTCGAATGACAGAAGATCGCCGAGCTGGCCCATATGGTCAGAGCTTTCCTGGAACCAGGGGTTCGTGCGCTCCCCAATGGCCAGCAATCTGGTTTCCACCCACTCACCGCCGTTGCGGATGTTCTCGTGATGGAGCTCGGCCCAGATTTCGTTCTCCGTGCGGCCTGGCTCCGACAGCTCGCGCATGCGCCACATGCCGGCTTCACACACCTTGATGGTCCAGTTCATGATCTCGATCTCGTCCGGGCTCTTGATCATGCGGGCGGTTTCGGTGATTTCCTGGCCTTCCACAATCTCCACCCCGCGCTGGCGCAGGATATCGACCCCCACGGGCTCCATCTTGTCCACGGCGAGGCGCATGTTGCCGCCGCCATGTTCACGCAGGATATCGGCAATTTCATCGGCCCACTCTGAGGCCATTTCCACGGTGCGGGGCCCGGAGGCAAAATAGAACCACGAGGTGGCAGGCCGCACCTCATCCACCGTCTCCAGGTTCTCTGCCAGGTGCATGGCGTTGCGATACTCAAAGCAGATGGCCGGCCCGTCATTGACGATCATGGCGTAGCGCGCTGCGTTGTGGAGGGTCCAGACCTGCATGTCCGAGCAGTCGGTGGCGTAGCGGATGTTGAGCGGGTCGAAGCACAGCAGAGCGGCCACATCGTGCTCGGCCAGCTTTTCGCGGATCCGTTGTTGCCGGTAGCCCCGGGCCCGCACGAGCGTGTCGTGGGAAATGGGATTCGTGAGCGGACGGCCTGCTGCTTGTCGGTTTAGATATTGCGGCTTCTCGCCGATCAGGGGGTCAGAAATCTTATCCATGGACCATCTCCAGTTCTACTAAAGGGTTGCCTGAATTTGTGGCCTGCGACAAGGTGTATTCGTATGCGAGTAGATGTAAAAAATTCAACGGTTTGTGAGCGATTTGGCTGCCAGATCCGGTGTGTGTTGGCCGCGGCCGTGCTGGCATGGCTGGCCGTGTCCGGCACCCTTCACGCTCAAACCCGCAACGCTCCAGATGCTCCGTTCGTGTCCGGTGCGGAGTTTCGCGTGATGTGCACCTCAAACTGGGGAAACCCGGCTTATCTGGAAATGTACGCCGCCTGCCGCGCCTATGTGTCTGCGGTGGCTGATATTCTGGCCCAAGGGCAAGTGGTGGCGTCGGTTCGCGCGTGTTTCGATGAGGAGGTGAGCAAGGGCCGGATCGTTGAATCGGTGATCACCTGGCTGCGCAATCATCCTGGTGAAACCGAGCTGACGGCCACGCAACTGGCAGCATCTGCTCTGGCGAGAACCTATCCGTGCCCGTTTAGCCCGGCGAGCGGGGAGACGGGACGGGACCCAAGCCCCGTCCGGTAGAAATCAAGTTTAGTTGGTGCTGGAGTTGGCCAACTGAGCTTTCAGGTCGGTGACCATCTTGTTCAGATCGTCAATGTTGGCCGACTGCTCTTCGATGGTTTTGGCTTTCGCGTCCACATCCTTGCTGAGCTCGTCCGCCTTCGACGTTGCTGAAGCGGCCCGCTCTTGCAGTTCGTTGAGGGTGGAGGTGAGGCTGTCGAGCTTCTCCTGCAGGCCGGTAGACTTCAGCTTCTCAGCAGCCAGCTCTTCGGTCTTGGCTTTGAGACCCGCTACGGTTTCGCTGAGCTCGCCGGACTTGGACGTCAGCTCTTTGGCTTTTTCCGCCAGATCCGCTCCAAGCTGTTCGATCTTCGCCTTGCCGTCGCCCAGCATGGCTTTGCCTTCAGCGAGTGCTGATTCCAGACCGGAGATCTTGTCGGTCAGACCGGACCCGGCTTTGGCTTGCTCTTCCAGCTCTTTGGTTTTTTCTGTGAGCTGCGTTGTGAGCTCTGCCACCTTGTCGTTGGCCGACTTTGCACTTGCCTTCTGCTCGTCAACTGTTTGGGTCAGCGCTGTGATCTCTTGGCTCAGCCGGCTGTTTTGCGGCTGCGCATACAAAGTTGCTGCAACAGCACCCGCAGCCAATGCCGCCAGATGTGTGAATAGTTTTTTTCCGCCTTCGGCCATGTCGTCCTCTTTCCGTGGTTGTGCCAACTCAACCAGTGTTCCGCTTACGGAGTTCTCAGACAGCCCTGCGGACAAACACCTGCTGGTTGAACACGCGCTTGTATAATGTTTCCCTGGGAGGCGATTACACGGGGATTTGGCTGTTGTCGAGTCTGTACTTGTCCAAATCCCGTGCTCAATAACCGTCCAATTCGCCGCGGATCACGTAGCGCAGGATGTCAGCCACCTGGGCTGGGGTCTCGGTGACCGCCAAGGCGGCCGCGTCCACTTCCTTTAGCGCATGCTGGTGGTCCTCGCCATGCATGATGATAACAGCTTTGCCCAGGGCCGACGCATAGCCTGCATCGAAGGCAGCATTCCATTGCTTGTACTTCTCCCCGAAGCGCACCACCACGACGTCTGCCTTCTCGATCAGCGACCGGGTGCGGATGGCGTTGAGGTTGGCCCCTTTATTGTCGTGCCAGAACTTGTTTTGTTCAGCCCCCAAAATGGCAACCCCGCAATCATCGGATGCTGCATGATTGGTCACGGGCGCGGAAAATGACACCGGCAGCCCGGCCTTGGTGACCGCCTCTTCGATTTCGGCGCGCCAGTCTGTATGGATCTCACCGGACAGGTATACATTCCAAGACATCGATTGCTCCTTTCGATCAGGGAATAGGGATATTGTTATCCCTGCAAAGCACGATATTGTGTCATGGCACCATGTGGTGAATTGTGCCAATCTGGCAAGGATGGCCGGGACCTATGGGCCGTTAGCCAAACAACCGCCGTGGCGGGGCGTTGGCAGACCAACAGGGAGTTTTCCAATGACAGGAATTGACGATCTCAAAACGAAGGTGGTGAAAGGAAGCTTGAACCGCCGGGACTTCATGCAGCGGGCAATCGCTGCCGGCGTCACCGTGGCAGCCGCGACGACGGCCTACGAGAGTGCGCTGGCGATGACCCCGAAAAAGGGCGGGCACTTCAAGCAGGCCTTGACGGGCGGCGGTACAAGCGATGTGCTTGATCCGGCCCAGACCCTCGACACGTTCATGATCAACGTGAGCTTTGGCCAGCTGCGCAACTGTCTGACCGAAATTGGTTCAGACGGCCAGTTGACCGGTGAGTTGGCAGAGAGCTGGGAAGCCTCGCCGGATGCTAAAACCTGGACCTTCAAGCTGCGCAAGGGTGTGGAGTTCCACAACGGCAAAACCATGGATGCCAATGATGTGGTGAACTCGTTCAACCACCACCGTGGCAAAGACTCCAAGTCTGCGGCAAAAGGCATTATCGAGCCGGTGACGGATGTTAAGGCCGACGGCAACGACACCGTTGTCTTCACCCTCGCAGGCGGCAATGCTGACTTCCCGTTCCTGGTCAGCGACTATCACTTGTGCATTTGCCCTGCGAAGGACGACAGCATTGATTGGCAATCTGGTGTGGGCACCGGGGCCTATGTGCTGGAGAAATTCGAGGCCGGCGTAAACGCCATGGTGAAGCGCAATCCGAACTATTGGAAAGAGGGCAGAGCCTTCTTTGACTCTGTTGAAAACCTTTTCATTGCCGATGTTGTGGCCCGCACCAACGCTCTCAAGTCGGGCGAGGTTCATTGCATGACGAACCTTGATCTGAAGACGGTGCATCTGCTGAAGCGGGACAAGAACCTGAACATCTTCCCGACCAACGGGAACAAGCAGGCCACGTTCCCGATGTTCACGAACACCGCACCGTTTGACAATGTGGACGTGCGCACCGCTCTGAAGCTGGCAATCAACCGCGAAGAGCTGCTCCAGAAGATCGCCAAGGGACAGGGCGAGTTGGGTAATGACAACCCGATCGGTCCGGCGAACGTTTACCGCGCGACCGCTGATGAGTTGCCGCAGCGGGCCTATGATCCCGACAAGGCAAAGCATCACCTGAAGAAGGCTGGAATGGAAAACCTGAAGGTCAGCCTCAGCACATCCGACACGGCGTTTGACGGCGCGGTGGACTCCACGCAGCTTTACGCTGAATCAGCCAAAGCTGCGGGTATCCAGATCGACATCGTCCGGGAATCCAATGATGGCTACTGGTCCAATGTTTGGCTGAAGAAGCCGTTCGTTGCGTGTTACTGGGGCGGACGCCCGACAGAGGACTGGATCTTCTCACAGATCTATGCAGCGGGCGCGAGCTGGAACGACACCAAATGGGCCAACGAAAGGTTCAACAAGCTGCTGGTGGAAGCCCGCGGTGAGCTGGATCCGGCGAAACGGCGCGAGCTCTATGTGGAAATGCAGCGCATTCTGCACGGCGATGGCGGCCTGATTCTGCCCATGTTCCTGGCCTACACCCATGCAGCCCGCAAGAGCATTGGCCTTCCCAAGCAGATGGCCAGCAACTGGGAGCTGGACGGTCACAAAAACGCAGAGCGTTGGTGGATGGAATCATAAGCCACCGTTCGAACGCGGACAAAAAAGAGGCGGGCTCCAGGGCCCGCCTCTCTTCGTTTCTGGCTTGAGAACTCTATGTGCGCATGCACTTGGCTTCCGGGTCGAACAGAGGCTCGTTCTGAAGCGCGGCGGGGCGCATCTCGCCCAGGACTTCGATCTCGAACTTACCGTTGGACCCATCTTCCAGAAGCTTGGACGGGATGTAGCCGATGGCGACCGACTTGCCGGAATTGTGGGCGTAGCCGCCGGAGGTGACCCAGCCAACAACCTCGCCGTCGTGCCACACCGGCTCATCGCCAATCACGTCGGCATCCAGCGCATCCACCGTGAAGGTGACGAGCTTGCGCTCCGGACCTTCCTCTTTTTCCTTCATGGCCGCATCGCGACCGATGAAGTCGTTCTTGGTGTAGCTGACGAACCTGTCCAAGCCGGCCTCAACCGGGCCGTAGATGGGGCGGAACTCGGT
>JBCDIP010000151.1:0-6826 GCA_038748855.1 Pseudomonadota bacterium | reverse complement strand
TGCTGGAAGATCGCCATGTTCTGCTTCACCTGCTCTTCCATGCCTGGAAAGGCAGCTGCGCCAAAGGCGTCGCCGAGCTATCTGGAATACTCCATCGAGTCGCTCAGCCGCGAGCAGGAGAAGTTTCAAAAACAGTTCGGCGACGCCTTTGGCGCAGCTGCCTTTCCAGGCATGGAAGAGCAGGTGAAGCAGAACATGGCGATCTTCCAGCAGACCATGCAGATGTTCAATCCGTTCGCCCATGGGGCCGCCGCAGGCAGCGGCACGGATGCAGGCGCTGAGAAGGCCGACGACACGGAAGCGGCCGGCGACGATGAACGCAATGAAGAATTGCGGACCCTGCGCGATCAGCTGCAGACCATGCAGGCGCAAATCAACAAGTTGGCTGAAAACTCAAACTAGCTGAGCGCCCACTCAGGACTTCATGATGTGCCCGAAGGCATTGTTGAGTTTCTGAGCGAACTCATCAGACTGCGGCGCGTCGGCGTCCGGCCCCTGGGGCACAATCCCTTGTTCGGGTGAACCCGTGCTGACCGGCGCCTGGGGCGGTTGGGGCATAACGGGCGGAGCCGGCTGGTGAGGCTGGGCCTGCGGAGCCTGGCCTGCAAAAGGATCTTCTGCCGGCAGAGGTTGCGGCGCCAAACCTGGAACCGGCACTTGTGCGGCGGGCACTTGTGCGGCTGGCACGGGTGCGGGAGGGACCGGCGCAGGAGCCGGTTGTGGCGCAGCCGGAGGCTCGGGCACAGGTGAAAGCTCATTGATGCTGGCGCTCGGCTGGGCCGGCTCGTATTCCGGTGCTGGCTGCAGCCCATCATATTGCGGACGGACCACCTGGCCATCCGCCAGAATAGACACACCCTCGTCGTCCGCTACTATTGCCTGAGGCTCCATACTTGCCTGCGGAACTGCAGGCGCGGGAGGCGCTGGTGTTGCGGGCGGCTGCGGTGCGGGAACCTCAACCAGCGGCTGAGCTTCCGCGGCCGGGGCAACATCAGCCGGCTTGGTCTCATCGGCTGTTTGATCGGTCCAGAGTTTGAACGGATCAAACTTGGGCTCCTGCGGCGGCGCTTGCAGCGCGCTCTCCGCAAGGTCCAGCTCATCAGCCGGCTGGGTAACCGGTGCGGGCGCGGGCGCAGGTTCAGAAGGCGGCAAGCTGTCAGGGACAAACTGCGCCAGGTTCTCCGCCGGCGGTTCTTGCGGCGGGACCACCGGTTGCGCCGGTGCCATCCTGTCCCGGGTCAAAGTGCTTGGCTCTGGCTGGGGCGCCGGGGCTTGGGCCTCAGGGGGCAAAGGCTGAGGCGCCGGGTCTTGCGGCGGCTCGGGCGCCTGGAACATCTCCTGTTCAACCGTCGGCATTGGCATAGGCAGAGGCGCCGGCTCTGGTGCCGGAGCAGGAGCAGGAACCTCAACCGGAATGTCAGCCCGCATCTCGCTGGCCCCCTCGGTGACCACCACAACAGGCTCGGCTGACGGCTGAACAGGTCTTGGCTCGGAAGGGGCCGCGGCAGCGCTATCAGTGCTGCGCCGCTCAGGATGATGCTGAGGTGTCCACGGTGAGCTGCGGTTGGCATCCGCCCCACCCGACCATAGGCTGGGCAGATCCGGCTTACCGGCATGCAGCACCTTGCGCACCGGATCATGCTCCGGCTCGCTGTCGCTGCCAAACCATTCGAGCCGGCCCCAAGGCGGGTCGATCGAAGCCACACCATAAAGATGGCCTTGCAGATACTTCACGCCCCATTCGCGCAAGAGGTCGGCATCTTCTTGCTTTTGAACCCACTCGGCCACGATCTCCACATTGAAGCGTTTGGCCATGTCCACCAGGGTTTTCACGAAATACTGGTTGTCGGGATTGTCGGCGAGGGATTCGCAGAACGAACCGTCCAGCTTGACCATATCCACGTTCAGAACCTGCAGATTGCGGAATGAGGTATAGCCAGCGCCAAAATCGTCAATCGCCACCTTGCAGCCGAACGAGCGCAGCCGCTCAATGAACTGGATCATTTCTTCCAGGTCAGCCAGGGCGACGGTTTCCGTAATCTCAACGGTCAGCCGTTCGGCAACCTGTTTGTTCTCCGCAATGTAATCCACAAACATCTCAAACCAGCGCGTGTCCGTTGCGGTAACGCCTGAAATGTTGATGGACAATCTGAGTTCGGGCTGGCGCTGCAGCACCGTGATGCCCATTTCCAGAACCCGTCGGTCAATCAGGCGGATCAGGCCCAGCTTTTCCGCGATCGGCAACAGGTGGCCCGCCGACATGATCTCACCATCATGACCGGCCACCCGCAGAAGGGCCTCATAAATGGCCGGCTGGCTGGTTTGGGAATCCATGATCGGCTGGAAGGCCAGTACGAACCGGTTCTGCTTCAGCGCGGCCACAATCTCGCCCGCCCCGTTCACATTGCGCTCGCGCATGGAGGCCCGGCGCTTGGACGGTTTGTAGGTGATGAAGCAGTCCGTGGGCCGGCTCTTGGCTTCCGCCAGCGCATCTTCGGCATGGACCATGGCCTCATGCACGTGGCGCGCATGGGTGGGCAACACCACCCCGCCCACCGATACGGTGGTCCAGACCGGGCCATTGTCGGTCTCAATCACCGTTTGGCGCACCGCCTGCAGGAAACGCTCTGCGGCGATGTTCAGCGACTTCTCGTTGCAGTTGGCCAGAATGATCGCGAACTTGTTGCCCGCATACCGGCCGATGGAATCGCCGCTGCGCATATGGCGCGCCAAGCGCTGGCTCACCGAGGCGATCACCTGGTCAGCCACATCAAATCCATAGGCATCATTGACCACGTCGAGATTGTCCAGCGCGGCCAGAATGAACGAGCAGGGATTGCCGGTTCTTTCCGCCGCAGCGATGGCCTCAGACAGGCTCTCCATGATCCGGCCGCGGTTCATCATGCCCGTCAGCGGATCGCATTGGCTCAAGAACGTCAGACTTTCTTCGCGGGCCCTGCGAGTATTGACCGAGCGCACGGCCCCGACCGCATATCCGGCGGCGCCTTCCGGCCCCGCATACCAGCGGCCCTTATCTTCAATCCAGATCGGCTCGCCCTTGCCCACGCCGGACGGCCAAAGCTTGTATTCAATGCAATAGGGAACGCCGTAGCCCTGATCCACCTCGCTTGACTGGACTACCTTGTCATAGCGGGTATCGTCATTGTCATGGTCAAGCAGGCTGGCATAGCCGCGGCCCGTATCGGCGCGGCCTGGCAGAAGCCCGGGCAATACCTGGTTCAGGTTTTCCGCCCAGGTCAATTGGTCATCGGCGATGGACCACAGATAGGTCACCTCGCTGATGGCCACCAGGGTATCGCGAATCTGTTCCAGAGCGGCAATTTCGTTCAGCCGCGTCATCTCGCCCACGGCAAGCGCCGGCGGCGTGGCATCCGGCGCAGCGGCGGGGGCCGCTGTCACGGGCTCTGCTGAGGGGGCGGCCGGAGGGGTCGGAGCGCCCGCAGGCTGAGGTGCCTGCACAATGCCATTCGGTGGTGTGGGTTCCAATGCGCGCCCCTATGCGAACAGAACTCTGGACTAGCTCGTGAAACTAGGCGGAATTTCTTAAGAAACGCGAAACGCCCAGAATGGGCCCATGCACACAGGAAATGGTTAACAACCGGTTAGTTTGGCAGCACATGTGATTGATTTTATTGAAATTGCTTCAGCACATCCCACGCCTTGGAAAGCGTTTTGACAAGATCGGGACCACACCGCTAAGCCCTGAAATGAACAAACACCAAAAGATCGGAGTTCTCGTCCATGGCCCTCAGACTTGCCAAAGCCAACCTTATCATCCGTGCCGCCTTCAAGAAGGCCGCCGAACTTGAGCTGAACCCGCTCACCATCGCGGTGCTGGATGCCGGCGGCCATCTGGTCGCTCTGCAACGCGCCGACGGGTCCTCCATCATGCGCCCGCAGATCGCTCACGGTAAGGCCTATGGGGCGCTTGCTATGGGCATGGGGTCGGCAGCCCTGGAAAATGCGTTCAAAGACCGGCCTCACTTCGGCGCCGGGCTCAACGCCGTGTCTGTGCATGGCATTGTCCCGGTGGCGGGCGGCGTTTTGATCCGCAACAAGCGCGGCCAGATCATCGGCGCCGTGGGCATTACCGGCGATACCTCCGATAATGATATGGCAGCAGCCGTGGCCGGCGTTGAGGCGGCGGGCTTTGAGGCAGATGCCGGCTGAGCGGCTTTACGGAACGGTCACCTTCTTGCCCTAGACTTATCCGTGAGAGCCGCGTCTTGCACTGAAAAGGCGCGAAACGGTGGGGATAAGAACAGGCAGGGCTGCCCATGTCAGCCAGGCCATAACCACCGTTGGGTTCGATAGATGGCAGAACATACCCAGTTGGAGCGCCGGAAAGTCCCGCGATTTCCGCAGAGGAATGTCTTTGGCTCCATCACATTCGGAAAGCGCCGAAGCGCCATCTCCTGTCTGGTCCGCGATCTGTCGCGGGCGGGTGCGAAGATCTGGACCCTGGCGGTCAGGATCATCCCGGAAACCTTTGTGCTGACCCTGGATGAAACCGGTGAAGTGGCCGAGTGCCATGTGATCTGGCGCTCAGAAACCGAGATCGGCGTGGTCTTTGAATCCACCGCCCCCTTCTAGGCTCTCGCAAAGATGTGACCTGGGACGCGAGGCTGTGATCACCATCAGCGGTCAGGTTGAGGCATAGTGCGCGCATGAAAAACGAGCTTCTCGCCAGACAGATCATCACCGGAGCCATCATCTGCATGGTCGTTCTGGCCCTATTGTCCTATCTGCTGCCGGCCACCCTGGCGGCCTATTTGTTCCCTGGTCTCTCCGGCGTGAGCTAGGATAAGGCTTGGCCAAGCCCTCCTCCCTAAAACTCAACCATAAAGCCTATATAGCGCGAATACCTCCGCTTCTTCAGTGGCTTATGCGAAATTGGGTTCGTTTCGTAATAATGTACCGTCAGGAGCGCCCCCAGCTGATCTTGGACCAGGCCATTTCGTGCATGAAGTAGCTGAGAAATCCGATCACTGCCGACGCAACGGCAATGCCGCCCCCCGCCGTCACGGAGCCGGTGAAGGCGTATCCGACCAGCGTCATCACCATGAGACCCATCGCTTGCCAGGTGAAGGATTTGGTGATCAGGCGGCGTGTGGTGTCCATGGCGGGTCTCCGATTTGCATGTTTCATTGCCCAAACCTGCTATCGTCAAACCCTGGAATTGAACATTAGGTTCTTTTGCTGCATAAGAGCAACATTGCAGACTTTTATCTCCAATGAGGACTTTAATGGACAAGCGCGACAGGGCGGTGATCTTTCGTGAGCGCCTGGCGGGCGCCATTGAGCGGCAGAAATTCTCCCGTAGCCGGCTGGCGCGCGAAACCCGGGTGGACCGTTCCACCATTGGCCTCCTCTTGCGCGATGACAGCCCGCGCCTGCCCAACGCCCAATTGGCGGCCGATGCAGCGGCGGTGTTGGGGGTCAGCACCGACTGGCTGCTGGGCCTCACCAACCGGCCGGAGCGCCCGGGCGATATCGTGGCCGCCGCTATGGCCATGGGTCCGGCAGAGCGCAGCTCAGCGGATGCACAATTGCTGGACTGGCACCGCGAGGCTGCCGGCTACAAGGTGCGCCACGTGCCGGCCACCCTGCCGGATATCCTGAAGACAGAGCGCATGCTGAACTGGGAATATGCTGCGCTGCGCGACGAAGCGCCCGGCCAGGCTATTGAGGCCATGCGCGAACAGCGGGCCTGGCTGCACTCTGGCGTATCCGATTATGAAATCGCCCTGCCCTTACACGAGCTCAAAGCCTGCGCCGAAGGAACCGCCTACTATGATGGTCTGGAGCTGGACGCACGCCAAGAACAACTGCGCCTGATTGCTGAGACCTGCCGCGACCTGTTCCCCAGGCTCAGGATCTTCCTGTTCGATGCCCATCAAGTGTTCAGTGCACCGGTCACGGTCTTCGGCCCGAACCTGGCAGCGGTTTATATTGGCAAGATCTATCTGGCCTTCCGCGAGCTTGAACGGGTGCGGGCCCTGTCGGATCACTTTGACTGGCTGGTGCGCGAAGCCACGGTAGATGCCCGCCACGTGGCCGATTACATTGATCGCCTTCTGAAACCTTAGAGCTTCGCGATCAGTCCAGCTTCCGAGGTCGCCAAAAGTGTGTTACTTTCGATCTCTAAGAGGCTGAACTGGACAAAAGGCCCGCTTTTCAAAACGACAAGGGCCGTCTCCTTAAGTTCAGCTCTGGAGGAGGAAGCCATGTGTCAAGTTTTTGCCGGCCAAAACCCGGGCAATTATGCCCATGAAACCCGCTCGGTGCGCCTTTTGGGTCACCCCACAAGCGTACGCCTGGAGGCAAAGTTCTGGCTCGTGCTGGAAGAGATTGCCAAAGCCCAGGGCATGCCGATGGCGAAGTTTCTGTCAACGCTCTACGAAGAAGCGTTGGAGCTGAACGGCGAAGTCCCCAATTTTGCGTCATTGCTGAGATGCTGCTGCCTGAATTTTCTGGAGCCCGATTTCGATCATTCCAGACTGAAGGTGGAGGCCGCTGAGACCATCGCCGCTGCCGGCGCCTAGCGCAGACAGACGTAGTAGCCTGATAACACCACCCCCCTCGCACTGGGTGGTAGCATTCGCCTTAAGCGGCCGAAACGAGCCGCAGAGGGAGGCTGCTCATTTATGCGCTTGATGTGCGCTCATATCTGGTTTGCGCTCACCGTAGTGCTCATGACCCATCCGGCCAGCGCAGCCTGATCGGTAGCCTTTGCAAAACCGCTTCATGGATTTGCTGTTGGTGATCACGTGGCGCGGGCCAACGATGTCTTTGAAGCTTTGGA
>JBCDIP010000150.1:0-6850 GCA_038748855.1 Pseudomonadota bacterium | reverse complement strand
TTCACCAAAGCGGCCGAAGAGTTGAGCGTGACACCGGCTGCGGTCAGCCATCAGGTCAAGGCGCTGGAGGCGCTTTATGGGGTGTCTTTGTTCCAGCGCTTAACCCGGGCTCTGCGGCTGACGGAGGCTGGTCAGGCGGCGTTGCCCTTCATTGGTCAGGGCTTGGATAAGCTAGCGCACGGGGCGGACCAGATGCGCGCCCATGCGGGCCGGCAGATTTTGACCATCTCGGTCAGCCCTTCGTTCGGCGCCATGTGGCTGGTGCCCCGGCTGGAAGGGTTCCGCACACGCCACCCGGAGATTGAGATCCGTCTTGACGGCACGGACCGCCTGGCCACCGTGGGAGCGGATGGGGTGGACGTGGCGGTGCGCTATGGGCCGGGCGGATATAAGGGCGTGCGGGCCGACTTTCTCGTGGCTCAGAAGAATATGCCGGTCTGCAGCCCGGCGCTGCTGGAGGGGCCGCACCCCCTGCGCTCACCGGTTGATCTTGCCCACCACACTCTGCTGCACATTGACTGGAAGGAAGCCGAAGCCAGCTGGCGCATGTGGCTTCTGGCCGCCGGCCTCACGTCTATCGATCCCACCAAGGGCCCGCATTACACTATGGAGAGCATGGCCGTTCAGGCCGCGCTGGAGGGCCAGGGCGTGGCGTTGGTGGGAGATGTGCTGGTGGCAGACGAGCTTGCGGCCGGCCGGCTTGTGCGCCCGTTCGATGCAGCGCTCAACACGCCGCTGAGTTTTTCGTATTATTTGATCAGTGCACAGAGCGACGTTGAGGAGCCAAAAGTTGCAGCCTTCCGCGGCTGGCTGCTTGAAGAGGCGCGCACTACGCCGCCGCGAACGTAACCTCAACGTCGCCCAAGCCCTCAAACACCGCGCGGCAGGTGTCGCCGGGTTCAGCCAGCACCATGGGTGTCGTGCTGCCGGTGTTATGGATCTGGCCTGCTTTCAGGGTGATCCCGTCTTCCCGGCTGCGGTTGGCCAGCCACACCATAACGTTTAAGGGATCGCCCAGCACATCGGCGCCGGACCCGGTGGCCTTCTCCTCGCCGTTCACCGCAACGGAGGTCTTGATCGCGCTGAGATCGCCCGCGTCCGCCAGGGGCGCGCCTTGACCGAACACCAGGGCGCCGTCCGTGCCGTTATCGGCGATGATGTTGAAGATGGATTGGTGCGTCCAATCGGCCAGATGGCTGGTGACCACTTCGATGGCCGGGTGCACCCGGTCTATGGCGTCCGCCACATCGGCGTAGCTATAAGGGCTCTCGCGGGGCGGCAGATCGCGGGCGAGGGTGAAGGCGAACTCCACCTCCAGAGTGATGGAAGGAAAAGCGCTGGCGGAAAGGCGCGCAGGCGAAGGGTGGACCGTGCTGGCAGCAAGCGGCGCGCAATAGGGCTCATCCAGGCCCAGTTGGCGCTGGATGTGAGGGTTGGAGCAGCCCACAAACCAACCGGCCTGCTCATCGCCCAGTCCGGCAAAGACCAGATCGCGGATGGCCAGGGCGTCGGCCAGGTTTTGCGGTGTGCAGGACGCCGGCAGATCGGCGATGACCTCGCCGGAGCGGCGCGCGGCGAGGAGCTTGTCGGCCGCCTGTTGCCGGGCGGCATCGGTGAGGGGGCTGGTCATGGGAACTCCTCTCGGGCGATCGCCTCTGTCAACCGATTGATATCTTCACCCAGCGGCCGGTCTTCGCCAAGGGCGGCGCTGTGGCGGCGCACGTGTTCCAGAGCGGTTCTGAGCGCGGGCGCGCTGGGCCCGCCGGGCGTGCGGAGCTCCACGGCCTGGGCCCCCACCATGAGCTCGATTGCGCTGAGGCGGCTGGCCAGGCGGGCGGAGCGCATCAAGGCGTTCGCAGCGGAAAACGAGGACGCCATGACGTCCTCCACACCGTCTGCGCAGAGGCTGGACCAGAGCGGTGCCGGGGCGGCGGCGGCGGTGAGTTCGGCGAGAATGGCCTCGGCCACCTTCATCACCGGCGCAAAGCCGCTGGAGGTGGATCCCGGCTTTGCGAGAAACAGGGGAAGATCGGTGAACCGGTTGGCGAGCATGACCGAGAGCCGCGCCACCTGTGCCGTGGCCATATGGACGAGCGCGCGCGAGAGGCCTTCCGCAGCGCTTGTGAGATGGGGCGTCAGGTAGTTGCCTGTTGAGAGGATCTCGCCCGCATCGGTCAGCGCGGCCGGGTTGTCGCTGGAGCCGTTGAGCTCGGTTTCGATCACCGTGCGGGCCTGGCCGATGGCCCAGATAACGAGGCCATGGACCTGCGGAATGTTGCGGATGGAGAGCGGGTCCTGCAGGCGCCGGGCGGTGCCGGGCTGCGGAAGGGCGGAGCCGTCCAGTTTGGACCGGAGGCGCGCGGCTGCCTCGGCCTCGCCTGGCTGGCCCCTCAGCGCGATGACGCGGTCATCGAAGGGGGAGAGGTTGGCGCCGAAGCCTTCCATAGAAAGGGCGGCCGCGGTGTCGGCGGCGGCGAGCGCCCGTGCCGCCGCGGTCAGGCCAAGGGCGGAGAGGCCGGCGGAGAAGCCCGCATGGTTGGCGAGCGCCAGGCCATCGCGCGGGCCAAGGGTGACGGGGTCAACGCCGGCTTCGGCAAAGACCTCTGCAGACGGGCGGGACATGCTGCCATCGTCGCTGAGGAATGCGCCTTCACCGATCAGAGCAAGGCCCGAGGTGGCGCCCATGATGAGATCGCCTGCGCCGATGGAGCCGAGGGTGCCCACGGCCGGTGTGAGGCCGGCCTCCAGCGCGGTCTTAAGGCCCTCGGCCAGTTCCGGCCGGGCGCCGGATGCGCCTAATAGAAGCGTATTGAGCCGGGCCAGCAAGGCCGCGCGGACCTGCTCGGCGGGTTGCAGGTCGCCTGCGGCATGGGCCCGGCCTCTGATGGTTTGGTAGGAGTAGGCTTTCAGCTCTTCGGCTCCAAGGGCGGTGCCTGCGAGGGCGCCGAGGCCTGTGGTGATACCGTAAACCGGGATCTTGCGGGCAATCCGGTCCTCAATGATGGCCCGCGATGCGGCCATGCGCGCCAGGCCCTCTGGAGCCAGTGTGATCTGCGGCCGGCCGTGGCTTGCGGCCTCCAGGCTCTCGCAGGTCAGGCTCCGGCCATCCAAGGCCAGAAAGGGTGGGGCGGCGGTCATGGTGTTAAGAGATTTCCAGAGCCAGCTGTCCTTCTTCCACCACATCGCCTTCGGCAATATGGAGCGCGCTGATGGTGCCAGCCGCGGGAGCTTCGTAGGGGACCTCCATCTTCATCACTTCCATGATGAAGAGCTCCTGGCCTTCTTCCACCTGATCGCCCACGGCAACGTGCACTTTCCAGACGGATCCGCCGGTTTCCAGGTTGATGTTTGTGGCCATGGGTGCTGGGTCCTTCTTGTGCGTTGGTTTTGAAGGGGAGGCTAGAGGGAATCGGGTGGCGAGGGAAGCTCTTTGCGTGGCCTAGATGGCTGGGCGCGTTTCCGCGTCCTTGCGAAAGCGAGGACCTTCTGAGCCAGGGGAAAGGGGAGAGCTATGGGCCCCCGCTTTCGCAGGGGCGCGGGGGGTGATTGTTTTTGTTTGCCGGCTTCAACCGCTGCCCCATCGTCATGCCCGCGCAGGCGGGCATCTGCGTCTGGATCCCCGCCTCCGCGGGGATGACGAGGGAAGGCGTGGGGGTGACGGAAGTGGGAAGCGGGGATGATGAAAGCGGTTGGGGCTCACGGGCGGATGGAAAAGCCCACCTTGCCGAGCAGGGGCGGCAGGAGGGGTTGGATGCGGTCGATCCAGCGGCACAGCATCGGGCGTGTTTCGCGTGGGTCAATCAGTTCGTGTACGGAGAATGCTTCCGCCCGCGGGAAGGGAGACTGCTTGGCCGCCAGCATTTCCTCCAGCTCCCGGCGCTTGGCGTCCGGGTCGGCGGCTTGCGCGATTTCCCGGTGGAACGCGACCGCCACGCCGCCCTCCACAGGCAAAGGGCCGGTCTCAGCCGACGGCCAGGCAAGCACGTAGGCGTCGTGACCATAGTGCGCCACCTGCGCCACGCCGAAGGAGCGGCGCACCATGATGGAGGCCCAGGGCACATTGGCCATGGCGGCGGTGAGGGCCGTGTGAGCGCCGTGGCGGATGGTGGCCTCACGCTCGGCCTGAGAGCCGATCATGAAGCCAGGCTCGTCCACGAAACTGATGATGGGCAAATGGAAGGTCTCACACAGCTCAATGAAGCGGCGGGCCTTGTGAGCACCGTTCGCGGTCATGGCGCCGGCCAAGTGCCGGCCGTCATTGCCCCACACGCCCACGGGCTGCCCGTTCACCCGGGCAAGGCCGGTGATCTGGCTGCGGCCATAACCCTTGCCGACTTCAAAGAAGCTCTCCTGATCAAGCACTAGGCGCAGCAGTTTGCGCATGTCGAACGCCCGGCGCCGGTCGCGCGGCACAATATCCAGCAGCGCGTCTTCCTGGCGGTCCGGGGCGTCGTCACACGCGCTCACGGGCGCCAATTCCCAAACGTTTGAGGGGAGATAGCTCAAAAACTTGCGAATTTGAGTCAAGGCGTCCGCCTCGTCCTCGCTGGCATTGTCCACGGTGCCGTTCTTGGTGTGAACCTCCGCGCCGCCAAGCTCATCCTTGGTCTTCTTCTCGCCCATGGCGCGCTGGACCACGGCGGGGCCGGCGATGAGAACCTGGGCGGTGGATTTGGACATGACCGAGAAATGGGAGGCCACCAGGCGGGCCGCCGGCATGCCCGCAACCGCCCCCATGGCGCCTGTGGCCACGGGCACCGTGGCCATGGTTTCTGCCACGGAGCGGAAGCGATGAGGGTCATAGACCGGGGCGCTGAGGCTTGCCTTTTTGGTGCCACCCACGCTGCCGCCGGCACCTTCGTGAAGGCGAATGAGGGGGACCTTGAACTTCACCGCGAGGTCTTCAGTGTACTGGCTCTTGCGCTGTCCCGCAGCTGAAGGAGAGCCGCCTTTCAGGGTAAAATCCTCCCCACCCACGATGCAGCGCCGCCCGTCGATCTTGCCGAAGCCGA
Source organism: Pseudomonadota bacterium (assembly GCA_038748855.1). GTDB lineage: Bacteria > Pseudomonadota > Alphaproteobacteria > Rhizobiales > CAJQND01 > JAAEUE01. The sequence continues at coordinate 1,838 of JBCDIP010000150.1, read as the reverse complement.
GCACATAGTTGGCCGGCGAGAACTCGATCAGATTGCCGTCTTCATCCAGTTCCGCGTCGCCCGCGCCCATGCCGATTTCTTCAAATGTGTCGTTGTCCAGAAGCGTATCGATCCGTTCACGGATGGTCATGCGCCCCTTTCGGTGTTGGGCCGCCACGGCGCTCTCGCCGCCTTGCCGTTTGGCGAGCTTGCGCCGTTCGTGAATTTGCTCGGTTTCGTCTTTCCAGGTCATGGACTTGCGCATCTGGCTTTCAAGGGGATGGGCCGAAGAGGGGATATGTTGCCCTAAACGGTCGGCGACGCAATAGGCAACTGGCGTGAAACCGGACCCCGGGTCGCGGAATTTGTTGCATCAAGCGCTTGGCAAGAGAGGATAATTTTGCTGCTATACGGTCTTAGTTGCCGCGCCTTGCGGCGATTTTGGTGTTATTGGGAGGAATTCAAATGGAACGCCGTAAATTTTTGAAGACAGCCGGCATTGGGGCGACGGCTGCTGCTGCCACCACGTTGGCCGCGCCTGCGATCGCGCAAGGGGTGAAGGACATGGTGATCGTGTCCACCTGGCCGCGGGACTTTCCCGGTCTCGGCCTTAGCGCCCAGCGCCTGGCTGCCCGCATTACCGAGTTGTCCGATGGCAAGCTGAAGACGCAGTATTTTGCTGCCGGCGAACGCGTTGGTGCGTTTGACTCGTTTGACGAAGTCGCCTCCGGTAACGCGCAAGCGTACATCGCTGCGGACTATTACTGGAAGGGTAAGCACCCGGGTTGGGCCTACTTCACCACGGTGCCGTTCGGCATGACCACGGTGGAGTGGAACGCCTGGATCAAGTTTATGGGCGGCCAGGCTCTTTGGGATGAGCTGGCCGGTGAGTTTGGCCTGAAGTGCCTGGCGTGCGGCGCCACGGGCACCCAGATGGGCGGCTGGTTCAATAAGGAGATTGAAACGGCTGAAGACCTCAAAGGTCTGAAGATGCGCATTCCGGGTCTTGGCGGTGACGTTATGGCCAAGCTGGGCGCCTCTCCTGTTTCGCTTCCGGGTGGTCAGATTTATGAGAACCTGGTGTCCGGCGCGATAGACGCCACCGAGTGGGTTGGTCCCTACAATGACTACTTCATGAAGTTCTATGAAGCAGCCAAGTTCTACTACTACCCCGGCTTCCACGAGCCAGGCGGCGGTCTGTCGTTCGGCATGAACAAAGGTTGGTGGGACGGCCTGACCAAGCTGGAGCAGCAGCTGATTACGGCCGCCTGCATGGAAGAACATGCCGCGCAGTATGAAGAGACTGTGGCCAACAACGGTAAGTTCCTGGCCCGCTTGGTGAATGACCATGGGGTTGAGGTGAAGCAGTTCTCTGACGACATCTATGACAGCTTCGGCGAGGCCTCCAACGCGGTCTACGAAGAGACCCGCTCGCACAGTGAGTTGGCCAAGAAGATCGATGACGCCTTCCAGGCTGCCCTCAGAGAGGTTGGCGGTTGGCGCAAGATCGCCGAAGTGGCCTTCTCGACCCAGCGTAACCGGGTGCTTGGCATATAAGTCTATACATAATATCTCCCGGGCCTGCTTGGTTTGAGCGGGCCCGGGAGTGTCAGCTCGTCGGGGCCAGTACGCCCCCCGCGCCCCTTGGCCCCCCCGGGGCCATGGGGCAAAACCCCCCCCATGGGAAAAAAGGACGCCCCGTAGCCACGGCCCGGGGGGCGGGGGGGTACGCCCCCATTCCCCGCGCCCGTGGCGCCTGGGTCTCCCTTTTTTTCCTCCGGTTGGTTTTGCCCCTCGGGCCCCGCGGGGGCCACGGGCCGCGGGGGGCGTACTGGCCCCGACGAGCTGACACTCCCGGG
>JBCDIP010000149.1:0-6881 GCA_038748855.1 Pseudomonadota bacterium | reverse complement strand
GTGGACATGAGCGTCGAGGTCATGGGCCAAAAACTTGACATGCCGATCTATTGCTCACCCACAGCTCTGCAAAGGCTGTTTCACCATGATGGCGAGCGTGCGGTGGCCGCTGCCGCGGCAAAATACGGCACCATGTTTGGCGTCTCTTCTCTCGGCACGGTGAGCGTTGAAGCCATCCGAAAGGAGTATCGGAACCCGCAAGTCTATCAGTTCTACTTCCACAAGGACCGTGGGCTTAACAAGGTCATGTTGGAGCGCGCAAAAGAGGTCGGTGTCGACGTGATGATGCTGACCGTGGACAGCATTACGGGCGGAAATCGGGAGCGTGATCTCAGAACCGGCTTTGCCATACCCTTGCGCCTCACCCCGTTGGGGATTTTACAGTTTATGATGAAGCCGATGTGGGGCATCAACTACATGACCCATGAGGGTTTCAAGCTTCCGCAGTTGGACGATCATGTGGACATGAGCGGCGGCGCCATGTCCATTGGGCGTTATTTCACCGAAATGCTCGACAAGAGCATGAACTGGGGTGATGTCGCGGACATGGTCAAACAGTGGGATGGCCAGTTCTGCCTTAAGGGCATCATGTCCGTGGCCGATGCTAAGCGGGCGGTCGATATTGGCTGCACTGGCATTATCCTGTCCAATCACGGCGGACGCCAGCTTGACGGCTCACGCAGCCCCTTCGATCAATTGGCTGAGATTGTAGATGCTGTGGGGGACAAGATTGACGTTATAATGGACAGCGGCATCCAGCGGGGCACCCATGTGCTGAAGGCCCTGTCGCTCGGCGCCAAAGCCGTGGGCGGCGGCAGGTTCTACCTTTATGCGCTTGCTGCGGCAGGCCAGCCTGGCGTGGAACGCGCATTGCACCTCATGCGCACAGAAATCGAACGCGGCATGCAACTCATGGGGTGCCAGAACGTTTCCGATCTTACGCGGGAAAATCTGCGTTTCCGCTAGTGCTTAAACATAGCAGGTCAATAACAGGCGGCCAGGCGGGCCGGCTTGACCAAAACGGAGAGATAACACCATGGCGCCGAACAGCCTGATCGATGCCCTGGCCAGCATTGTGGGCAAGGCCTATTTGCACACATCCAAGGCCAGGCTTTCGCGGTTTTCCAAGGGCTGGCGTTCTGGTGAGGGGGAGGCGGAAGCTGCCGTGGAGCCCGGCTCGTTGCTGGAGCTTTGGCAGGTGCTTAAGGCCTGCGTCGCCCATGACCGGATCATAATTATGCAGGCGGCCAATACTGGCCTGACCGAGGGCTCAACACCGAAGGGCAGCTACGACCGTCCTGTTATCGTGATCAATACCCTGCGGCTTTGCAATATCTTTGTGCTGCGCGGCGGCGAACAAATCATCAGCCTGCCCGGCGGCACTCTGTTTGAGTTGGAAAAGCTCTTGGAACCGCTAGGCCGCCAAGCTCATTCCGTGATTGGTTCATCCTGTCTGGGGGCATCCATCTTGGGCGGGGTTTGCAACAATTCAGGCGGCTCTCTGGTGCAGCGCGGACCTGTGTACACAGAGCTTGCGCTCTATGCCCAAAAGCAGGCAGACGGCAGCCTTGTGCTGGTCAATCATCTGGGCCTTGATCTTGGCACCACACCAGAGGAGATCCTGGGCCGTCTCGACCGGGGCGACATCGGCGATGCCGATATTAGCGACACCGGCGCGCGCGCCTCAGATGATACCTACCCTGAGCGCGTAAGAGACGTGGAGGCGGAGACGCCGGCGCGCTTTAATGCCGATCCGCGCACCTTGCACGAGGCGTCGGGCTGCGCGGGAAAGCTCGCGGTTCTGGCTGTGCGTCTGGACACATTCCCGGCGGAAACCGGCGAGCAGGTTTATTATGTCGGCACCAATTCAACCGCTTCGCTGGCGGCATTGCGGCGCCGTCTGCTAACTGACCTGGACCCATTGCCGATCAGTGCAGAATATCTGCACCGCGAGATCTTCGACACCACAATCACCTACGGCAAAGATACCGTCCTGCTGATCCATTGGCTCGGGACGGACTGGCTGCCGTTCATCTTCAAAATGAAGGGCCGGATCGACGGGGCGCTCAATCAACTTTCCTTCCTGCCGAGCAATATCAGTGACCGCGTGATGCAAGCGGTGTTCCGTTTGTTTCCAAACCCTCTACCCAAGCGGATGATGGCCTACCGGGACCGCTATGAACATCACCTGGTGCTCAAGGTTGCCGATGAAATCGCTCAAGCCACTGAATCCATCCTAAACGACCTCATTGGCGCGGACGGATGGTTCAAATGCGATCCAGCCGAAGCCAAAAAGGCGATGCTCCACCGTTTTGCTGCGGCCGGCGCTGCGGCGCGCCTCGGCGTGGTGAAGGACAAGGAGATTGAGGACATCATTGCCCTCGATATTGCCCTGCGGCGCAACGACGAGGAATGGTTTGAAAACCTTCCCGACGACGTGGAACGCGACTTGGTGGGCAAGTACTATTACGGCCATTTCCTGTGCCATGTTTTCCACCAGGATTATGCAGTGAAAAAAGGCGCAGACCCCAGGGTGATCAAAGCACGCATGCTTGAGCATTTGGACACGCGTGGAGCTGAATATCCGGCAGAGCACAATGTGGGTCACCTGTACGAGGCAAAGCCGGCTCTTGCGGCGTTTTATGAGGAGCTGGATCCGACAAACTCGTTCAACCCAGGCATCGGCAAGACATCCAAGCAGCGGCGTCCTGCGCAAACAGAACAAACCGACTAGGGAATGCGCATACGGTCAATGAACTTGCGAAGGGCGAAACGGGAGCGCACGGATCGAATGCCCCCCACCCGCAAGAGCTTGGATTGCAGGAACGTCTCAAACTCCTCAAGGCTCTCCACCGCGACCTCAAGCAGGTAATCCTGCGCGCCGGTCATCAGCAAGCCAGTCACGACCTCATCGAATGAGGCCACGCTTTCCTGAAACTGCGCGATCGTCTCGGTGCTTTGGTGCTCAAGCTCTACTGACACGAACGCGGTAATGCCGAATCCAGCAATTTTCCGGTCAATGTTGGCACTGTAGCCGGCGATCAAGCCGCTCTCTTCAAGGCGCTTCACACGCCGTGTACAGGGTGTCGCCGACAAACCTACGCGATCGGCCAGATCCACGACCGACATGCGTCCGTCTTCCTGCAGGGCATGAAGAATTTGTCGATCCAGCTTGTCAGTAGCGAATGTCACTAAAAATCTCCAAAATAGTAGTCATATATTTTAAATTTGCTGTAAGATAGAAGAGTTTTTCAACAGATTCAACTGGGATAATCTGCTAAAATCTAGGCGATTCGAAATAATGAGGCGTCCGCTAATTTCGCAAATCGGTACGTTGCTTTCCGGACGGATACAGGAGCTGCCGGGCCTATGAATGGCAAACTCGACCCCCTGATGCTGAACGTCCCTGAGCCAGGATGCCGCCCTGGCGATACCCCGGATTTTTCTGACTTTGAGATACCTCGCGCAGGCGCTGTCGGACGGCCGCCGGTGGATGTGGATCCGGACAACATCCGTGACCTCGCCTTCTCCATCATTCGCGTTTTGAACAAAGAGGGCAAAGCGGTCGGCGATTGGGCCGACACGTTGAGTGTGGACGAACTGCGCGAGGGCCTGCGCCACATGCTGACCTTGCGCACGTTCGATGCCCGCATGCTCAATGCCCAGCGCCAGGGCAAAACCAGCTTTTATATGCAGCATCTGGGAGAAGAGGCCGTCAGCTGCGCGTTCAGTCGCGCCATGGAACCGGGCGATATGAACTTTCCCACCTACCGCCAGGCCGGCCTCTTGATCGCCCGCGACTATCCCATGCTCACCATGATGAACCAGATCTATTCCAATGCAGAAGATCCGCTGCGCGGCCGCCAACTGCCCATCTGCTATTCATCAAAATCCAACGGCTTCTTCTCCATTTCCGGCAATTTGGGCACGCAGTTTGTGCAATCGGTGGGCTGGGCGATGGCCTCGGCCATTTCAGGCGACACAAGAATTTCCGCCGGATGGATTGGCGATGGCTCCACCGCAGAAAGCGATTTCCACGCCGCCATGGTTTTCGCCTCAACCTATAAGGCGCCGGTGGTCTTGAACATAGTGAACAATCAGTGGGCGATATCCACGTTTCAAGGCATTGCCCGTGGCGGCGTTGGCACCTTTGCCGCCCGGGGCCACGGCTTCGGCATCGCCGCCATCCGGGTTGACGGCAACGACTATCTGGCCGTGCATGCGGTTGCCAAGTGGGCTTGTGAGCGGGCCAGGCGCGGATTCGGTCCCACATTGATCGAGCATGTGACCTATCGGGCCGGCGGCCATTCTACGAGCGACGACCCCTCCTCCTACCGCTCCGATGACGAGGGCGCGGCCTGGCCGTTGGGTGACCCGATTGCGCGGCTGAAACAGCACCTGATCGTCCGCGGAGAATGGAGTGAGGAACGCCATAAACAGGCCGAAGCGGAAATTTTGGACCAAGTCATCGAGTGCCAGAAGAAGGCAGAAGCGGTGGGCACGCTCACCAGAGGCAAAGTGCCGAGCCCGCGCGACATGTTCGAAGGCGTTTATGAGACCATGCCGGCGCACCTCATCAGGCAGCGCCAGGAAGCAGGCTTCTGACATGGCGCAGATGACCATGATAGAGGCCATCCGCGAGGCCCACGATGTGGCCATGGCGGCCGACGAGCGGGTTGTCGTCTTCGGCGAGGATGTGGGGTTCTTTGGAGGCGTTTTCCGCTGCACAGCCGGCCTTCAGGAAAAGTATGGCAAGGCGCGCTGCTTTGATGCACCGATCAACGAGTCCGGCATTGTCGGCACGGCCATCGGCATGGCGGCATACGGACTGAAGCCGGTCATCGAGATCCAGTTTGCCGATTATGTTTATCCCGCCTATGACCAGATCGTCTCAGAAGCCGCGCGCATCCGTTACCGCTCAAACGCTGATTTCACCTGCCCCATTGTCATCCGCATGCCCACAGGCGGCGGCATATTCGGCGGCCAGACCCATAGCCAGAGCCCGGAGGCCCTCCTCACCCATGTGTCGGGACTGCAAGTGGTGGTGCCGTCCAATCCGCGCGATGCGAAAGGTCTTCTGCTCGCAGCGATTGCCGATCCCGATCCGGTGATCTTCTTGGAGCCCAAGCGGCTCTACAACGGGCCCTTCGACGGTCATCACGACAAGCCCATCGTCTCGTGGAAAAAGCATCCTTTAGGCGACGTGCCGGACGGCAGCGACATCATCCCGCTAGGCCAGGCGGCTGTGCGGCGCGAGGGGGCAGATGTGACGGTGCTGGCCTATGGCACCATGGTCTATGTGGCCGAAACGGCAGCTGAGGAAACCGGCATCGATGCTGAAATCATCGATCTGAGAACCCTGTTGCCGCTTGATCTTGAGACAATTGAGACCTCGGTCAAAAAGACCGGCCGCTGCGTGATCGTGCATGAGGCCACACGCACCTCAGGCTTCGGCGCTGAACTGATGGCGCTCGTGCAAGAATATTGCTTCTACAGTTTGGAAGCGCCGATCATCCGGGTCACCGGGTGGGATACGCCCTATCCGCATGCGCAAGAGTGGGAGTATTTTCCAGGGCCTGAACGTGTGGGCGAAGCGTTCCGAAAAGTGCTGGAGGGCTAGGTCATGGGCGTGTTCACGATCCGCCTGCCCGACGTGGGCGAAGGCATTGCAGAAGCCGAGCTCACCGAATGGCATGTGAAACCTGGCGATCTGGTGCGCGAGGACGATGTGCTTGCCGCTGTGATGACGGATAAGGCCGCCATTGAAGTGCCCTCCGAGGTTGATGGCACGGTTTTGGAACTGGGCGGTGATATCGGCGACATGATCCCTGTCGGCGCCGTTCTGATCCGCTTAGAGATCGCCGGAGAGAGTAATGAGGACGACGCACCCGAGGCCCCTGCCGCCAAGACGGAAGAGGAGACGGCGCCTGAACCTGATCCTGAGCCCAAGGAGCCTCCAAGCCCCGCGCCCGAAGCCAAACCGGCCGCAAGCGCGCCTGTCACGCGCTCGCCGGGGCAAAAACCGCTTGCTGCGCCCTCAGTTCGGGCCCGTGCTCGCGAGATGGGGATCGATCTTCGCATGGTGCCCGGAAGCGGGCCCGCCGGCCGTATCAGTCAGGACGATCTGGACAATTGGGTGGCCTCAGGCGGCATCGAGCGCGGACAGGTGACGCGCGCCCGCAGCACAGGCATCGAGGAAGTGCGCGTCGTCGGCATGCGCCGCAAGATCGCCGAGAAGATGACCCTCTCTCATCGCCAGATCCCCCACATCACCATTGTGGAGGAGGTGGAGATGTCCGCATTGGAAGACCTTCGCGCAGCATTGAACGCAAAGCACGAGGGGGAACGCGCAAAGCTCACGCTCCTGCCGTTCCTGATGCGCGCGATTGTTGAAGCTGTGCGCGAACAGCCTGAGATCAATGCGCGCTTTGATGATGAGGCGGGGATTATTCACCGCTTCGGCGCGGTTCATTTGGGCATTGCCACCCAAACTCCGCAAGGCCTCAGCGTCCCCGTGGTGCAGCATGCCGAAGCCGGCAGCCTTTGGGACAATGCAGAGCATATTGCCCGGCTTGCCGCCGCGGCCCGGGATGGTTCCATCAAGCGGGAAGAGCTCACCGGCGGCACCATCACCATCACCTCGCTCGGACCGTTGGGCGCGATCGCTTCCACGCCCATCATAAACTATCCCGAGGTGGCTATTGTGGGCGTGAACAAGATGCAAATCCGTCCGATCTGGGACGGCCAGCAGTTTCAGCCGCGCAAGATGATGAACCTCTCCGGCTCGTTCGATCACCGGGTGATTGATGGTTGGGATGCAGCCGTGTTCGTGCAGAAACTCAAGACGCTTCTTGAAACTCCCGCCATGCTGTTTGTCGAGG
>JBCDIP010000148.1:0-6882 GCA_038748855.1 Pseudomonadota bacterium | reverse complement strand
CTACTCGTTCATCATCACTTTGATTGGCACGGTCATGTTCGTGATCGTCAGCCACTTCCCGGAGTGATCGCGTGGCTCAGATCGTCATCAAGAACTTGCGCAAAGAGTTCGGGAACTTTGTAGCTGTTCAGTCTTCAACCTTCACCATTGAGGATGGGGAGTTCTTCTTGTTGCTCGGCCCTTCCGGCTGCGGCAAGACCACCACATTGCGCATGATGGCCGGGCTTGAATTGCCCACAAGCGGAGAGATCTTCATTGACAGTGAAGAGGTCGGCATGAAGCCCGCCTCACAGCGCGACATTGCATTCGTGTTTCAAATGTTTGCGCTCTACCCGCACATGAATGTGGGGAAGAACATGTCCTATCCGCTGTTGAGCCAAGGCATGTCGAAGGCAGATGCGCAAAAGAAAGTTGTCGAAGTTGCCAAGATCCTGGGTATTGAAGATATTCTGACCAAGCCTGTGGGCGGTTTGTCAGGCGGCGATCGACAACGGGTTGCCCTTGGGCGGGCCATCGTCCGCGAACCCAAAGCTTTCTTCATGGATGAGCCGCTTGGTGCTCTGGACGCCGAATTCCGAGAGCGTATGGCCGAAGAGTTGCGGGCGCTGCACGACCGCATGGGCGCAACAACGGTCTATGTCACCCACGACCAGCTTGAGGCGATGCAGATGGGTGACAAGATTGTCGTCATGAACCACGGCGTTGTGGAGCAGTTCGGTTTGCCTCAGGACATCTACGATTGGCCGGCCACAAAGTTTGTGGCCGATTTTATCGGATCTCCACCCATGAACTTTCTTGAGCTCGACGGAGCCCTTGATGCGGGCGCGACCACGCTTTCGCTGCAGGAGCACAAGGTTGAGATTCCTGAAACGCGGGAAGGTCACAAGGGTGGCCTCAGCCTTGGAGTGCGCCCGGAGCATATTCACTTCTCCGACAAGTCCACCTATCGCGGCAAAGTCTTGGCCACTGAATATCTCGGCACCACGCAGATTGTAACGCTGCAAACCCATAACGGTGAGATCAAGGCCAGAACCTCTTCCAGCGTGCCTATCCAAAATGACGAGTTGGTCGGACTGGAGTTTGATGCCCGCACGTTGACTGTGTTCAACAACGACACCGGCAAGGCACTGAAATCAAATGCCAACGAGCAGGTGCTCACACATGGCTGAGGTTGTGTTGAAAAACGTGACAAAGACTTTCGGGCAGACGGAAGCATTAAACAATCTGTCCATGACTGTGCCGGACGGGGCGTTCGTTGTCTTGCTGGGCCCAACCGGCGCCGGCAAGACGACGACATTGCGAATGATCTCGGGTCTTGACCATCCCGACAGTGGCGAGATTTCGATTGGAGGGCAGCCCGTGCAGGGTCTGCCCCCTGCCCAGCGCAACGTGGCGATGGTGTTCCAGCAATATTCGCTCTACCCCCATCTTTCGGTGCGGCAGAATCTGGAGTTTCCTTTGAAGTCTCCGATTCTGCATACACCGCAACACGAGATCGATAGGAAAGTGCAGGCGGTGGCGGAAACCCTGCAAATCGCACACAAGCTCGACAATCGCTCCACTGAGCTATCCGGCGGAGAAATGCAGCGCGTCTCGATCGGTCGAGCCTTGGTGCGTGATCCAGCCATCTATTTGATGGACGAACCGCTCAGTTCCTTAGATGCCAAGCTTCGTGCCGACCTCCGCATCGAACTCAAAAGCATCCAGGCTGTGTCCGGTGCCACTCTGCTTTATGTCACCCATGATCAAATTGAAGCAATGACAATGGCGACAGATGTGGGAGTTCTGGATGAAGGCAAGCTGGTTCAGTTCGGCTCACCGCGCGAGATTTACGAGAACCCCGTAAGTGTCTATGTGGCCAGTCGCTTAGGCCAGCCGCGTATCAATATTCTGCCGGCCGATCTGTTTGCCGGCGCCCCTGCCGGAGCGAAAACGGTTGGCTTGCGCCCGGAGCAGATCGTTCAGGGCAAGGGTGAAGAAGCAAGTGTTAAGCGGGTTGAACATTTGGGCGATCAGACGCGCCTGCACCTGGCTTTCAAGGGTCATGATCTGGTGACCGTGACAGATGCTCACACAAAACTGGCGAGTGGAGACACTCTAAAAATACAACCTGAGAAGCCGTTCTATTTCGATGCCAGCGGCGCTCGCGTGACCTGAAGGGAGAGTACAATGGCTCAGTTCATGAACAAGAAGGAGAACATCGTCACCGAGGCGGTAGACGGTGTGGTGACCGCATCAGGCGGAAAGCTCGCACGCTTGGATGGATACCCAAACATTCGCGTCGTGCTGCGAAATGACTGGGATAAATCCAAGGTGGCCCTCGTATCAGGCGGCGGTTCAGGACACGAGCCCGCACACGCAGGATTTGTGGGCGAGGGCATGTTGACGGCGGCCATCTGCGGCGATGTGTTTGCCTCCCCTAGTGTTGACGCTGTGCTCGCGGGAATCCTGGCAGTAACGGGTCCAGCGGGGTGCTTGCTGATTGTCAAGAACTACACAGGCGACCGACTGAACTTTGGACTTGCGGCGGAGCGTGCTCGCGCCTTTGGCCTGAATGTTGAGATGGTGATCGTTGATGACGACATTGCATTGCCGGATTTGCCTCAAGCTCGCGGCGTTGCGGGCACATTGTTTGTCCACAAGATTGCAGGGGCTCTGGCCGAACAAGGAAACAGATTGGAGACCATTGCCGCAGCGGCTCAGAAGGTCGTGAGCGGGCTAAAGAGCATTGGCATGTCTCTCGATACTTGCACGGTCCCGGGTTCTTCGAAAGAAGAGCGAATTCCTGAAGGTATGGCCGAACTGGGCTTAGGCATTCACGGCGAAGCCGGTGTTGAGCAAGTGAATTACGAAGGCGCCCAGAAGGCGATTGCTGCGGTGGTCGACAAGCTTTCCGCCGACATGAGCGATGGTCCCTACATTGCACTTGTGAATAACCTGGGCGGTACTTCGGTGCTTGAGATGTCGGTGCTGCTCTACGAGCTCATGCAGTCATCGATTGGAGACAAGATTGCCCACGTGATCGGACCTGCGTCGATGATGACCTCCTTGGATATGCAAGGCTTCTCGGTATCGGTCTATGCGGCGGATGCGGAAGAACTAGCTTTGCTAAGCAGCCGCACCGAGCTGAGCGCCTGGCCAGGTGTATCGCAGACGGGCGAAGTAAGCATCGTTGCCTTGCCTGACGGGCTGACCCCAATTACACCGCTGCCTTCCGACCATTCGGAGACCCGTGCCTTTCTTACGGAATGTTGCAATGTCATGATCGCAGCAGAGAACGATCTGAATGCACTGGACGCGAAGACCGGCGATGGCGATACGGGCTCAACCCTAGCCGGTGCTTCGCGGGCCCTGATTGGTGCGCTGGATCGACTGCCTCTGGCCGACCACACGCAACTCTTCCGTGCCATCGGCTTGGAGCTGAGCCAAACGATGGGAGGATCTTCAGGAGTTTTGTTGGCCATTTTCTTCGCGGCAACCGGCGATGGCGCGTCCAGCGGATTGCCGATGCGCGAGGCTCTGAAGGCTGGTCTTTCTCGCATGAAGGAGATTGGTGGTGCCGACATTGGCGACCGAACCATGATCGATGCCCTGGCCCCTGCGTTGGACGCCCTGGAGCAGGGTAACGCTGAGGCGGCCAAGGCCGCCCGTGATGGGGCCAATCACACCGCAACGATGCTGAGAGCAAATGCGGGAAGGGCCTCTTATATAAGTGCCAAGCAGCTTGAGGGCCACGTCGACCCAGGGGCTGAGGCGGTAGCGCGGCTATTTGAGCATCTTGCTGCTTAACCGAATGCCTCGCGGAGTGAGGCCACTGCGCTAGAGCGGGACGATTGGCAAGTGGGGCCTGCTTCTGGCACCTGCCGGGCATCCAGGCTGCCTCGCCGAAATGGTTGCTTTTGCCAATAACGAACTCTTACGAGATCAGGCCATTAGGGTCCAAAAGAGCATAGAAGCTGGATGGCGGAACCCTCAGAAATACCCCTCAAGGAACGCCGCAATCTCCGATAATGAAGCCTCTGCCTCCGGAGTGCCCGGGAAGAACTCAAACACATGCCACATTCCTTCCCAGATACGCAGATCAACGGGCGCACCGGCCTCGCGCATCACACGGGCAAGGCGGACACAGCCGGAAAGCAGCAGATCGCGCGTGCCGGTAGTCACCAATGTCGGCGGGAAGTTTGCATCAAACTTTCCGTAAATGGGAGAGACTTCGGGCTGTTGGGGATCGGTGTCGCCTAGATAGGCCGCGCAAACGAAATCGGTACCCGCGGCTGGCAAGAAGGGGTCGCGATCTGCATTGTGGCTGTCGCCCATAAAGTCCAAATCGGTCGCAGGTGAGAGCGTTGCGACCGCCTTCGGGACAGATTGCCCCTGTTGGCGCAAGCGGTGCACCAGAGCCAGTGCCAAGTTTCCGCCGGCGCTCTCACCCACCAACAACGTTCCGGGATTGTCGGTCAGCACTGCCGCTGTGACCGCGGTTACATCTTCAAGGGCGGCGGGAAAGGGATGCTCCGGCGCGAGGCGGTATGTCGGAGAGATAACCCGCGCGCCGGTCTTGGCGGCGAGAGTGGCACTGATCGGCAGATCTTCAAACGGACTTCCTTGTACAAAGCCGCCACCGAACAAGTGGATGAGTTGGCGCGTGTCGCGCATCTGTGGAGGGGAAATTTCCAAACAGTCTATGCCCGCAACCTCAATATGGGCGCAGGTGACGCCATTGGTCTTGACCGCTTGCTCTGAAGCCGGGCGGTAGACTTCGCGCGTACGGCTGCGGATCTCTTCGATTGGCAGCTCTGTTGGGGAAATGTGCGCCGTGGGGCTGCCTCTTGCTAGAAACAATTGGGCTTCCGCGCTCATGGCCGCAGGGGGATGTTTTGTCATGGCTGCCCTCTGGTCTCTGGTTCAAATTTGGGCACCTGCATTGAGGCTCATGAAGGGAGCGCAGGCAATGCAACTGTTGGGTATGGTTGCTTGCGAACAAGCATACTGGAAGGCTGTTTCTCAGAAAACCTGCTCTCCGCCCCATTTGACATAGCCAATGCCAACGACTCCGACTTTATTATTTAGACTCCAGCAAACCAACACATGCGCCGCGAAGAGGGCGTTGACGTTCAAGGTGTCTGATAGGCGGTGTGTAGCTTCACACGTCTCAAGACGCGGCCGCGCGCAGCTGCTCCTCAAGGCGATCTGTTGCGGGGGGAGGTGTTCGAGAGAGAGCCGCAATCTCTGCGTGGAGGTCAGCGTTCATGTCCACCTCCACCGCGCTAAGAGATGCTTCGAGTTGCCCGACATTCCGTGCTCCTATGATGGGGCACGTCACAGCCGGATGTGCGGCTGCCCAAGCAATGGCAAGAGTAACCGGATGAATGCCGCGGGCGTTCGCCAGCGCGGTGAAGTCTTCAGCTGTCTCGAACACCCAACTTTCGCTGTAACGACTGGCATACTCCTGATTGGTCACGATACGGCCTTCATCAGGCCGACGGTCCGGGGCGTACTTCCCACTCAGAAGTCCGCCGCCGGTTCCAGAGTATGTTACGACGGCCAGATCCTCTGACAAGGCAAGCGGAAAGATCTCAGACTCAGCCTGCCGCTTCACCAAAGAGTACATGGGCTGGAGGACGTCAAACCGAGACCACCCATTTTTGGCTGAGATGCCCAACCCCTTGGAGACCTGCCAGGCAGCGTAGTTGCTGGCTCCCAGATAAACCACTTTGCCATCTGAGACCAACTGCTCCAAAGCTCGCAGCGTTTCTTCAAGCGGCACCACCGGATCCCAGCGGTGCATGAAAAGTATGTCGAGACGATCGGTTTTAAGCCGCTTCAGGCTTTTTTCAACTGCAGCCAGAATGTGTCTGCGGTTACCGCCTCCCGCATTGCCATCAACGGGCATGGGCATGAAGCACTTTGATGTGATCACCAATTCATTCCGGTGCTCGGCAATCAACTCTCCTAGAATTATCTCGGCCCGACCTGCAGAGTAGGCATCGGCGCAGTCGAAGAAGTTGATGCCCGCATCTCGGCAACGCTCATACATGCGCTTAGACTCTTCTCTGTCTGCGTCACCTCCAAAGGACATTGTGCCAAAGCACAGCTCTGAGACTTGCACGCCTGTGTTGCCGAGTATCTTGGACTGCATGATGTTGTCGCTTCCTTGAATTTGCGGGTTCTTACTAGATCAATCGGTTTCGGTCGCGCTTCGCAGGACAGAGATAAGGTTGGCTTTTTCTTCGAAGCCGACACCTGGACACTGGTGCAGGCCGACCAACGAGTCTTCCACGCGGGTTCCATCCGCGAAGCCGCCGAACGGTGCAAACACATCCGGATAGCTTTCGTTGCCACCAAGTCCGAGACCAGCTGCAATGTTCAGCGACATCTGATGGCCGCCGTGAGGAATGCAGTTTGTCGAACTGAAGCCATGATCCGGGAGAAGATCAAGAAACTTTTTGTATTCAACGAGGCCATACGAAAGCGCGCAGTCGACTTGTAGCCAATCGCGATCAGGGCGCATGCCGCCATAGCGTAGAAGATTACGTGCATCCTGGTGTGAGAACAGGTTTTCGCCGGTTGCCATCGGGCTCGGATAAACCTTTCCAAGTTCTGCTTGGATCTCAAAGTCCAGCGGATCACCTGCCTCCTCATACCAGAATAGACTGTACGGTTTGAGCGCTTCGGCGTATGCCACGGCCGTCTCGAGGTCAAAGCGCCCGTTCGCATCAACTGCGAGGTTCTGACCGCCTCCGACAACCTCAATGGCAGCTTCAATGCGTTCCAGATCTTCACGCAGATCCGCGCCACCAACCTTGATTTTACAAACCCGATATCCGCGATCACAGTAGGAACGCAATTCATCCTGCAATTCGGCCAATCCTTTTCCCGGAT
>JBCDIP010000147.1:0-6894 GCA_038748855.1 Pseudomonadota bacterium | reverse complement strand
CTATGAGTTCTGGGAGGCTGATGGGTCGCCCGATACTGCTGTTCGCGCTAATGCCAAGTGGAAGGAAATGCTTGATGCCTATGAAGCGCCAGGTATCGAACCAGACCGCGCCGAAGCCTTGAATGCGTTCGTGGAGCAACGCACCCGTGAGATTGGCAATGATGAAATTTGACCCGTATTGGTGGGAGGATGCAGGAGCGCCCGCCGCGCCGCCTGAAGCACCCTTGCCAAGGGAAGTTGACGTCGTGATTGTTGGCGCTGGGCTGACCGGTCTTTCTGCCGCGCGGACCTTGGCCCATAAGGGCAAGTCCGTCTTGGTTCTGGATGCTGAAGAACCTGGCATTGGCGCAAGTTCGCGCAATGGTGGCATGATTGGCGGTGGGCACCGCATGTCCATCGACGATATGGAAGCTCGTTTTGGCAAAGCGACTGCGCTCGATCTTTTAACCGAGGCGCACTTGAACGCTACGAACTTCGTCAAAGACCTCATCGCGAAGGAGAATATTGACTGCGATTTTGCCGAGACCGGAAGATTTCGTGGCCTCTGGCATCCATCCGAGTATGAAAGCGCGGCGCGTGGGCTTGAGCGCCTTCAGTCGCTGATCCCTCTTGAAGCGGAAATGGTGCCGAAAGCCCGCCAACGCGATGAGGTGAACAGTGATATCTATTCAGGCGGCATCGTCTTTCCAAGGCACGGTGGCCTCAACCCCGCCAAGTGGGTGCGAGGCCTTCTGAGCGCCGCTCAGCGCGCCGGTGCGCTCGTTCAAGGGCATACACCGGTTACCGGCATGCAACGTGCTGGTATGGGGATGGTCATCGAATCCCCACGTGGGAAAATCCGCGCAGGCCAGGTCTTGGTGGCAACAAACGGCTACACACCCTCTCACCTATCGTCACTAAAACGACGCATCGTTCCTGTTCCCAGCTTCATTGTGGTCACTGAGCAGTTGGGCGAGAACCGCATGAAAGATCTGCTGCCGGGCGGGCGCATGGTGGCGGAAAGCCGGGAGCGGCATTGCTATTACCGGGCTTCACCAGACGGGACCCGGCTCGTGTTTGGGGGCAGGGCTGCTTTGTTCAATGCTCCTGAAGCGGTTGCACAGTCAGAGCTGCGTGGGCTGATGACGCAGATCTTCCCTCAGTTGAAAGACGTCGGCTTCTCTCACAGCTGGCGTGGCAGGACCGGTTTCACTTTTGACTTCCTGCCCCACGTTGGCGAAGAAAATGGGGTTTGGCATGCCATGGGTTATTCCGGCAGCGGCAATGCCATGGCGCCTTACCTTGGTCATAAGGCAGGCCTGCTGATGGCCGGGGATAAGGATGGAGAGACGGCGTTCAGCAAGACCGGCTTCCCCAAACGGTGGTGGCATCAAGGAAGCCCGTGGTTTTTACCCTTTGCGGATGTGGTATTTCGCGCCCGCGACGTTTGGAATAATGCTGGGAGGCGGAAATGAGCGCATACAAGAGCTTGTTGTCGCCCATTACCATTCGCGGGCGCACGTTTAAGAACCGGGTAGTGTCAACGGCACATGCGCCTGGCTATGCGGAGGCCGGCAAACCGAGTGAGCGCTATCAGGCCTACCATGAGGAGAAGGCAAAGGGCGGCATTGGCCTGACCATGTTCGGCGGCTCATCCAACATCAGCCGGGATTCTGGGTCGATCTACGGCCAGATCTATGTGGGCGATGACACCATTATCCCCGTTTTTCGAGAATTCGCAGAGCGGGTTCACCAGCATGGTGCGGGCCTGATGTGCCAAATCACCCATATGGGTCGGCGCACAGGCTGGGCGGCGGGAGACTGGCTGCCAACCATTGGTCCGAGCGTTATCCGCGACCCCGCCCACCATTCCGTCCCACGCGAAATGTCGACGCGCGACATCACTCGAATCATCAAGGATTTTGCCGAGGCAGCATTGAGGTGCCGCGAGGGAGGTTTGGATGGGTGTGAGATCTTGGCGACCACGCATCTTTTGGGACAGTTTCTCTCGCCGCTCTCAAATGCACGGACCGATGATTATGGCGGCACTTTGGAGAACCGGGCACGCTTTCTTTTGGAAGTGATGGACGCAGTTCGTGCGCGCGTTGGAGAAGACTTCATCGTTGGCGTCCGTTTTGCCGCCGATGAAACCAATGAGAACGGAATGCCGTCGGAGGATGGTGTTGAACTGGCCGGGATGATCGGGGCGCATGGCTCCATGGACTTCCTGAACATTAATGGCGCCTATGGCGGCTCTCTGCATGGTCTTGCTGAAACGTTCCCCGGCATGGCCTACAAGGCCGCCCCATATGTGGAGCTGGCCCGCAGGGTGAAGGAGGCAAGTGGCCTGCCCGTGTTCCAGGCTGCGCGCTTATCAGACCCGGCGACGGCCGATTGGGCTATCGCGGAGGGCTATGTGGATATGGCGGGCCTCACCCGACCTCATATGGCAGACCCTCATCTTGTCTCCAAGTTGATGCGCGGCGAGGAGGCGCGCATCAGGCCGTGCGTAGGGGCCGGCTATTGTATCGACCGAATATATGCTGGGGGTGAGACGCTATGCGTTCATAACGTCTCTACCGGCCGTGACCACTGGTTGCCTCATGAGATTGCAAAGGCCGACACGCAGAAGAATGTTGTGGTCATTGGTGGCGGGCCGGGCGGCATGGAGTCCGCTCGTGTGTCAGCACTCAGGGGTCACAAGGTCACCCTTTACGAGGCAGGTGCCAGACTGGGTGGACAAGTTGTGCTGGCCGCACGCGCCGGATGGCGCAAGGACATGATCGGCATTGCCGATTGGCTGGCCCAGGAGTTGGACGTGCTGGGCGTAGGTGTCCATCTGAACCGGTTCGTGGAGGGTCCTGAAGCGCTGGATGACGAGACCGATGTTGTGGTGGTTGCCACTGGTGGTGTGCCCGAAGCTGAGCTGGAGAACGGGGGCGGAGAGCTCACCGTTTCAACCTGGGAGCTCTTATCGGGTGAAACCGGTGCCGGCGAAAATATTCTTGTTTATGATGAGACTGGCAATCATGGTGCCGTTGCAACCGCCGACTGGCTCGCGTCCAATGGCGCTAACGTTGAGATTGTGACATCCGATCTGCAAGTGGGGCTGAACATTGGCGGTCAGAACATCCCGGTCTATCTGCGTAATCTCTATAACAATGGGGCCACCTTAACCCCCAACCATCGCCTCAAAGGCGTCCGACGCGATGGCAATCTGCTGGTTGCCAGCTTGTGGAACGATTTTTCCCGGACGATTGTGGAGCGGCGCTTCGACCAGATCGTTGTCGAGACGTGCACAGTTCCCGCCGATGGTCCATTCCACGATCTTTCTGCTGGATCTAAGAACCTTGGAGAACTTGACGCAGAGGCGCTCGTTGAACTGGAACCACAGCCCGAAGGTGTAAATTTGGCAGGTTCTTACCAGCTGTATCGGATCGGCGATGCGGTCGCCCAGCGCAATATTCACGCCGCGCTGTTGGATGCCAACAGGCTCTGCCGTGTGCTTTGACGGGAGCGGGAGCCATGCCTGAAACAGCGATTGAGACGCTTGCCGGGTTTGTCACGCGTGTGGATGCTGACCTGCACTCACCGGCAGCGGTCGAACGCGCCAAATGCGCCTTTTTGGACACGATCGGCTGCATGTTGCTTGGAACGGATTCGCTTGCGCTGCGCTCGGCGGTGGCGGCGGCGCAGGATTGGGGTTCGGGGACAGCACCGGTTTACGGAACAGGTCACACGTTGCCGCCTCCATGGGCAGCGATGGCCAATGGAGCAGCCGCCCATGCGTATGATCTGGACGACTACACTATCCAAGCCAATGATCACGCAAGCGCCGTTTTGGTGCCGGCGGTATTGGCGGCCTCTCATCAGCTTGGGGATAATGTGCCCGGCATCGCCCTGTTGGATGCTTATCTGATTGGGCTCGAGGTGATTTTCCGTCTCGGTGAAGCCGTCAACATGGATCACTACAATCTTGGTTGGCACACCACCAGTACTCTGGACAGCTTTGGTGCCACCGCTGCCGTTTGCCGGCTTTGGGGATTGGATGCGAGTGCGGCGGCGGCTGCGTTGTCGCTCACCACCTCGCTGGGATCGGGTTATGTCAGCCAGTTCGGTACGTCGGCCAAACCACTGCACGCTGGCTTCTCAGCCAAAACGGGGCTCGTTGCGGCCAGCCTCGGGCGCTCCGGCGCCACGGCCTATACCGGGGCACTCGACGGTGAGGTGAGTTTCCGAACCCTTTTGGTGCCGCCGGGCAAAGCCCGATTTGAGGAAGCTTTGGCAAAGTTGGGCGATCCTTGGGCGATTGAAGAGTTCGGCCTCGGCGCCAAGGTTTATCCGTCATGTGGCTATACGCACCGCTGCGTTGATTGCGCGATTGAGCTGCACGGCAAGCTAGGCATTGAGGCTGCCGAGGACGTTGCAAGTGCCTCAGCGTCACTGCCGGACTTTCACCTTGCTATTCTGCCCTTTGGTGTGCCCAAGGATCGAACCGAAGCGCTGTTCAGCACGGCCTACTGCGTCGCGCTGGGACTGGTCACCGGCGCCAACCGAATTGCCGACTTCAGTGACGAGGGTGTCAAGAACCAGGACATTCTGGCTCTTGCAGATAGGGTCGAAGTTACAGCCAGAAAACCGCGCCGGCCCGAAATCAATGTTGATCCGGAAGATCCCGATACGGTCGAGGTTGTTATGAAGGATGGTCGCCGGGCCAGTGCGAGCGTTGGCTTGTGGACAGGCGCTCCGGGGCGAGACCTCATCCGGGAGCAGTTCGAGGAGAAGTTCAAAGAGACTGCATCGTTGAACTTGGATATCTCTCATGGAGATCTGGAGCAACTTGCGCAGACTATTCTCAGCTTGGATGAACAGAAATCTCTTGGCGAGTTCAATGCCGCACTTCGCGCAGTTTCATCTGCCAGCACGTGAGAGAGCTAATGGTTAGAAAGTTTGATCCCGAGCAGATCTATCCCCCCATTGGGCTCTACTACAACGCGGTTGAAGTGGGTCCATCTGAACGCCTTGTCTTCTCTTCAGGCATCATTGGAGTGACGAAGGACGGCACATTGCTGGAAGATCCAGCCGAGCAGATCGATCAAGCCTGGAAGAACGTATCTGGGTTCCTGGAAGGGGTGGGTATGACCACCGACAATCTTGTACGGCTTAAGATGCACTTGACCGACCGCGATCACCTGCCGCTCAGCCGCGAGGCCCGGATACGCCATTTGGGCGAACATATGCATTGCGCTGTCACGGGTATCATCGTTTCATTGTTCGACCCGGCTTTGGTCATCGAAATCGATGTAAGTGCGGCAGCTCCAGTCTAGGCGCTTTCGCGGTCGTCGCTCCACAGTATATCAAGGCGATTGCCGGGCTCGAGCCACACTGCATAGGCCAACACAGGCGTATCGGCTGACCGCATGGCATGCATCTGCCAGGGGGAGTGATAGATGACGTCGCCCGGCTCAACCTGGAACCACTCGCCGTTGTCCAAGCACCACTCAACACCAGGCGTCATCACCAGATAGGCCTCCCGCGGGGCGTGGTTGTGACTTGGATAGAACACCTGAGGCCCCATCAAATAAAAGCCCCCACGCGGGGCCATGCATTTTATGGGCCCTTCGGGACCTGAAAGGCTTGCATAGGCATAACCGTTCAGCAGGTTCTCGCCACCATTGGCTTGCGTATAGCGAGGATTCTGGGACCATGGCAGTTGCTCTGAGACCGCAGCAAAGGCTTCTGCGATATGGTTGAACCCATGGTTACTGGCGATCTTGAGAGCTTGGTCCAGGTGTCTCATCACCGGAAAGTTGCTGCCAATTTTTGCGTCAGAATAGCCTTCTTCCACCGGTGCAAACTCTGGCTCTTGAACCGCAAAATCCCGAAACTTGGCATTTCGTGAGCCAATGGAGTGCCACAGAGCTTTATGGAGTTTTGTGTATCTGTCTGCAGTCTGTTCGACCTTTTCCATTTCAGTTTCCCTCAATGCGATTGCGACGGCCTACAAGTGCCAGCACAGCGGTCTTGCCTCATAAAGTGTACACCGGTGTCGCGCGAAGTGAATATTTCTCAGCAAGCATGCTTTTGAGATCTGGAGCATCCGTCAGATCATGTGTCTTACAGATAGGCAGGTTGCGCAGTCTATCGGTTCGCGATATCGGTTGTCCCGAGGCCCGAGCGCTTGCTGAAGGCTTAAAAGTTCACACTTTTGTTGCGCGTGCCAGCGAGCTGGTCACCAGCGACCTGCGGAGATACTCGATGTTTATGTACAAACCAGGTGATGATGTTGGCCAGCTTGACGATTGGCCGTTTGATAAC
This sequence comes from Pseudomonadota bacterium, assembly GCA_038748855.1. GTDB lineage: Bacteria > Pseudomonadota > Alphaproteobacteria > Rhizobiales > CAJQND01 > JAAEUE01. The sequence goes on along the minus strand of JBCDIP010000147.1, from coordinate 597 downwards.
CCGGATTCTGACTATCAAATCAAAGAGGGCACGCCGCGTGCTTCAGGACGTTTCGATTTTGGGGGACCAGGGCACACTGTTAGGTTTGGCATTTGGCGCTGCACGAAAGGCGTGGTCGATTGCACGGAACAGGGCGATGAGCTGATGACAATCCTCTCCGGTCATTGCCGCCTCACCGATCATACCGACGGTAAGGTCTATGATCTGCACCCTGGTGACAGCATACTGTCCCGAGACGGACGCCGTGTGACCTGGGACGTGGTGGAAGATGTGACCAAGGTTTTCTTAGGTCACAAGGCGGATGGTTTCTGAGGACTCAAAGCTCTCGCTTCACAAACGCTCCACCCTTCATAATCATCGGTAGGTGTTTTCCCTGACCTGTGAGAAGCGAAAGATCGGCAAGCGGGTCGCCGTCCACGACGATGAGGTCGGCGTGGGCGTTCTTCTCTACGATGCCGATCTCACCTTCCGCGCGAACGGCTTTCGCGGCATAGATTGTGGCGGACCGCACAACTTCCATTGCGGGTAGGTAACGTCCGCGGAGGATAAATTCATCTGACTGATAGGGATGCATGCCGCCCAACAGGTCACTGCCAT
>JBCDIP010000146.1:0-6940 GCA_038748855.1 Pseudomonadota bacterium | reverse complement strand
GGTGATGTATCTCGGCCGGATCATGGAGACCGGGCCGGTCCGTGCTGTAATCCGCGAACCTGCTCACGCCTATACCCAAGGCCTGCTGAACGCCTTGCCGAAGCTTGACGATCTTGATGCACCTTTGACGCCCATCGCGGGCGACATTCCCAGTCCGCTGGAGCGCCCGTCGGGTTGCGTTTTTCATCCGCGAAATCCGAACCTGAAGCCCGGCTCGCGTTATGAGACCGAAGTGCCGCCCATGACGAAGGTAGGACCAGATCATTATGCGGCCCTGTTTCCAGAAGATGTGGCAGGTGCATCATGACCGAGCCTCTGATCACGGTTGATAACGTCTCGACACACTATCCTCTCGGTCGTCGCTTGTTTGGTGATCCGCCCATGCTGAAGGCGGTCGATCAGGTGAGTCTTGAAATTCCCAAGGGCAGTTTTGTGGGCTTGGTGGGTGAGAGCGGTTCAGGGAAAACCACACTCGGACGTTCAATCCTGAGAGCCGCGCCCATCACATCGGGCAAAGTCAGGTATGCTGACGGTGAGGTTGACTATGACATCGGAAGCCTGGGTAAGGATGAGCTGCGCGATTACCGCAAACGGGCGCAGTTGATTTTCCAGGACCCTTATGCGGCGTTGTCTCCCCGGATGACGGTAAGGGACATCATTGCTGAGCCGCTGGAGGTGATGAAAATCACCAAGACCCGCGAAGAAACCGATGAACGCGTGCGCGAGATTGCGGCCAAATGCCGTCTCAACCTAGAGCATTTGCGCCGCTTTCCGCATGCGTTTTCAGGTGGCCAGCGGCAGCGAATTTCAATTGCGCGGGCGCTGGTCTGCGGCCCTAAGTTTGTCGTGGCCGATGAGGCGGTGGCCGCGCTTGATGTGTCTATTCAGGCTGATATTTTGAACCTGTTGAAGACGCTCCAACGTGATCTGGACCTGACGTTTCTATTCATCAGTCACGACCTCTCGGTTGTGGCCCATGTTTGCGACTATGTGGCCGTGATGTATCACGGTAAAATCATGGAACAGGCGCCGACCCGCGAAATCTTCGGCAATCCAACCCATGAGTACACGGAGACCCTGCTCTCCGCGATCCCTTCTCTGGACCCGGACGACCGCCACCGCGCGCGCGTATACGAGCCCGACGCGTGACTTGCTGGGCGGTCTTGTGATCTGCTTGTGATCTGTGTGATCTTGGGGGGACCATGGCTGCCGTGCGCAACATCCTTTTCATCATGTTCGACCAGCTGCGCTTCGATTATCTGAGCTGCGCTGGCCACCCCTATTTGCACACACCCCATCTGGACCGTTTGACTGAGAGAGGTGTTCGATTTTCGCGCGCTTATGTGCAATCGCCCGTCTGCGGTGCTTCGCGCATGAGCTTCTATACAGGGCGTTATGTCCATAGCCACGGGGCTGTGTGGAACAACTGCCCTTTAAGGGTCGGCGAGATGACCTTGGGCGATCACCTGCGCAACGCGGGGATGAGCGCCTGGCTGGTGGGCAAGACACACATGAAGGCCGATGAGGAGGGCATGGCACGCCTCGGCATTGATGCCGACAGCGTGATCGGTGCGCGGGTCTCAGAGTGTGGCTTCGACATCTACGTGCGCGATGATGGCCTCTGGGCAGAAGGCCCGGACGGGGCCTATGACCCGAAGCCCTCGCCCTACAATGCGTTCTTGAAGGCTAAGGGCTATGACGGCGCCAATCCCTGGGCCGACTATGCAAACGCAGCTGTTGAGGCAGATGGGGAGATCGCTTCCGGCTGGCTGATGAAGAATGCCGGTCTGCCGGCAAACATCCGCGAAGAGGATTCTGAAACCCCCTGGCTCACCGGCCAGGCGATTAAGTTCATTGATGAGATGAACGGCAAAGATCCCTGGCTCTGCCACCTCTCCTACATCAAACCTCACTGGCCCTATATCGTGCCGGCGCCCTATCACGACATGTATGGGGCAAACCAAGTGCTTGCCGCCGTGCGCCATCCTGGCGAGCGCGACGATCCTCATCCGGTTTACGCTCAGTTTATGGCCAACCCAATAGGCCAAGCCTTTAAGCGCGATGAGGTGCGCCAGGCGGTGATCCCAGCCTATATGGGCTTGATCAAACAGTGCGATGACCAGATGGGACGCCTCTTTGCGCACCTGGAAGCGTGTGGCCGGATGGAGGATACGCTCATTGTGGTCACGTCTGATCATGGGGACTATCTGGGCGATCATTGGCTGGGGGAGAAGGATCTGTTTCACGAGCAATCCGTGAAGGTGCCGCTGATCATTTTCGACCCTTCGTCGTCGGCTGATGGTGTTCGCGGAACGGTCTGTGATGAGCTGGTGGAAGGCATCGATCTGGCCGCTACCTTCATCGAAGCCGCCGGCGGTGAGGTGCCCGGCCACATTGTGGAAGGCCGCTCGCTGATGCCGTTCCTCAGGGGCGACCAGCCGGAAGATTGGCGCGAGTATGCGGTCAGCGAATATGACTACTCTGCCACACCCATGGCCGCACGGTTGGGGCTTTCCCCACGCGAGGCGCGCCTCTTCATGATCGCTGACAAGCGCTGGAAGTTCATGCACGCAGACGGTGGTCTGAGGCCAATGCTGTTTGATCTTGAGGCCGACCCGGAGGAGTTTCACGATCTGGGCGCCAGCGCGGAGCATAGCGCGGTGATTGATCTCATGTATCAAAGGTTGGGCGAGTGGGCCCGCAGGCTCTCCCAGCGGGCCACCAAGTCGGAGCAGGATATCTTGAACATGCGGGGTAAATCTCGCCGAGTTGGGATCTTGCTCGGGGTCTATGATGGCTCGGAGGTGGAGCCGGAACTGCTGGCCAGCTATTCCGGCAAGGCACGGCGCTATACGGACAGCGCAGACCGGGACGCATAACCGTCTATGGCACGGCTATTCTCCAGCAGGAAGCGCCCGGTCCATATGGGCCCCTATCCTCTGGAGCGTTTGACGCGTGCCTCGGAGCGGCCTGATCTTGAGGAGGTCCCTGCGCCACAGCCCATCTCCTTTCGCCGTGCGGACGCCCCGGCCTCCATCGTCAACGCCATGGGGGAGTACCAGGCCATGCTGGATGCCATTCGCGATGGTCTCGTCAATTCTCAGAAGGCCGCGTGTCCAGACGACCCCCAAGAGCGCGCTGAGCATCTGAAGGCCTTTGGCTACTTCTCTGATGCATCCATGGTGGGGACATGCCTGATCGCGCCAGAAGCTGTGCTGGCCGCGCCCTTCCGGAACCCGGATCTGGATCGCCTGGCAGAAGACCTTCGCACGCGGCAGACAAAAACTTTGGCCTCCGGCATCGATCTGATCATGGCGGACCTCAAGGACAGTGTAGAGGCCAGACCGACCTCTATTGAAAGCCACACGCATGCGCTTGTCTTTGTCTATGAGTTTCCCCGCGATCCGGGTTCTGATGAGCCGGGCGTGGATTGGGTCGCAGATGCACAAGAAGCGCGAGCCTGCCTAAGGGCTGCTGAGACGGCAGTGGTCATCGCCAACTACTTGCGGCTTTTAGGCTACAACGCGCGGGCCCACACCGGAACGTCATCGGATGTGGATTTGGGAAAACTCACCGTCGCTGCCGGATTGGCGGTGGCGCGAGATGGGCGGCTCATAAACCCCTATGTGGGTGATCGGTTTGGGGTCGCGGCGGTCACCACCGACTTTGCCATTGCGCCTGATCAGCCGCTTCAGGATGATGCAATGTGGAAGAGCCATGGTCCGGCCTGGTGGCTGGGGAAGGGCTTCGCCAAGAGCGCGTTCGACCGCGAACCATTTGCTAAACGACGCTATGTGGACGGGCCGCACAGGTTCGAAGTGCTGAAGCGCGTTGCCGAACCCACCACCTTTATTGACGAGGAGCGGGTGGCCCGTGTGCCCAAGCGCACAGACATGTTTGCCCGGGCCCAGTTCGGCGACATGGGCAAGCACGTGCAGGAGGGGGCAAAGAATGGCCATTATGCGCGTAAGTCCGCGCCCTCCATGGCGCAACGCCGGGCGCTTGGGGCCTTTGTCCTGCTGCAGGATGGACCGCCGGCAGAAGAGGTGGCGCCGGACACCAATGATCCGCGGCGCAATGCAGAGCTCATCAAGGCGGCGGCGTACTTCCTTGGGGTCGATGCCGTTGGGATTTCCAGATGCCCGGACTGGACATGGTATTCACATGATGCCGCTGGAGATGAGCTGCAGCCGCCCCATGACCAGGCGATCAGCATGATCATTGATCAGGGCTATGAGACCATGGACGGGGCATCGGGCGATGATTGGATCTCGGTGGCGCAGTCCATGCGGGCCTATTTGCGGTTTTCGCTGCTGGGCGGGGTGATTGCAAAGCAGATCCGCAATCTTGGATACCCGGCAAAGGCTCACACGGTGCTTGATGGTGAGGTGCTGCAGCCGCCGCTTCTGCTTCTCTCGGGGTTGGGCGAAGTGAGCCGGATTGGCGAGGTGATCTTGAACCCCTATCTGGGGCCACGCCTAAAGTCTGGCGTGGTGACGACAACCATGCCCATGGCGCACGATCAGCCGATTGATTTCGGGCTGCAGAACTTTTGTGAGAACTGCAACAAATGTGCACGCGAATGCCCGTCCGGGGCCATCACGGCCGGGCCCAAGTTGATGTTCAATGGCTATGAGATCTGGAAGTCCGACAGCCAGAAGTGCGCCACCTACCGTATAACAACGTTAGGCGGGGCCATGTGCGGGCGCTGCATGAAGACCTGCCCATGGAACTTGGAGGGGTTGTTCGCAGAAGCGCCGTTCCGATGGGCGGCCTCCAACATTCCTTCGGCTGCGCCGTGGCTTGCCAAGCTGGATGATGCGTTGGGCAATGGCGGCTTGAACGATGTGAAGAAATGGTGGTGGGACATAGAACTGCAGGAGACCGGAGCCTACGGGCCGGCAGCTGAACCGGTGAACCGGCGTGACCTGCAGAAGGATCTGGATCTGCGTTACGAAGATCAAACCCTGGCGGTTTATCCTGCGCCGCTTGCTCCGCACCCTTGGCCGTTTCCGTTTCCAATGGACCGTGAAAAGGGCATTGAGGCTTATCAGGCTTTGATCACCGCTGAAGAATACAAAACCAAGCTCGCGGGCGGCGATCTGAACGGATCGGCCCATCAGTACCGCATTGCCGGTGACGCACCGGTTATTCAGGTTGAGGTTGCAAGTGCGGAGGCCATGGCGGAAGGCGTGACCAAATACACACTCAAGCCCCTGAACGGTGAACCCTTGCCGGAGTGGACGGCAGGCGCGCATGTTGATGTGGTGGTTGCGCCGGAATATCTCCGGCAATACTCGCTGTGTGGTGATCCTGCTGACCGGTCCTGTTATCAGATCGGCGTGCTGCGTGAGGATGACGGCCAAGGTGGATCCAAGCTCTTGCACCGTATCTTCACGCAAGGGCGTAAGATCTTCATCTCCAAGCCCATCAACCATTTTCCGCTTCAGCCATCTGAAGCGCCTGCGCTGTTGATGGGTGGCGGCATCGGAGTGACCCCGATGATCGCAATGGCTCACGAACTCCATCGGAGCGGCTCTCCTTTCGCGCTTCACTATTCTGCCAAATCGCGGCGTACGGCTGGTTTCCTCAAAGAGATTGCGGATGCGCCGTGGGCTGACCGGACGGCGTTCCACATAAGTGATGAGGGCGGTCGGGCAGATCTTGACACGGTGCTCGCCGGATGTGAGGCGGGCGCGCAGATCTATATTTGTGGGCCTGACGCGTACATGCAGGCCGTGCTGGAGGCGGCAGAACGGCAAGGCTATCCGGAAGAGGCGCGGCACACCGAATACTTCACGGTTCCCGAAGCTCCTGATTATGAGAACCATCCTTTCGTTCTGAGGCTTGCCAAATCAGGCCACGAGCTTTCAGTTCCCGCAGACAAGACCGCAGCTGATGTGCTGAACGAGAACGGGTTCTCCGTTGATGTAAAATGCAGCGATGGCTTGTGTGGGGTGTGCCGCTGCGGGTTGGTTGGGGGCGCGGTTGAACATCGAGACTACGTGTTGTCAAAGTCTCAGCGGGAAGGGGCGATCATTCTGTGTCAGTCCCGGGCGATGGAAAAGGATGGGGTGGTCGAAATTGATCTTTGAGGCGGGAACAAATCTATGACGTTGGACTATGACACCTTCACATTGGGCGCAGTCGACCTTCTGAAGGGGGGCTGTCTTGAGCAGGCGCATCTGGCCTACAAGACCTATGGCGCGCTCAACGCGGCCAAAGACAACGTGATCGTCATGCCCACCTTCTACACGGGCTCGCATATGCGGAATGAAGGTTTCTTCGGTCCTGGCCGGGCGATCGATCCGGACAAGCACTTCATTGTGTCCATCAATCTGATGGGCAACGGTCTTTCCTCCTCACCCAGCAACACGCCATCACCTTATGATGGCCCGCGCTTTCCCGTGGTCACCCTATGGGACAATATTGCCTGCCAGCATCGGTTGCTCACAGAGGCACTGGGGGTTGAGAAGATCGCTCTCGTCACAGGATGGTCCATGGCCGGCTGCCAGTCTTATCAATGGGCGGCACAGTACCCTGATATGGTGGGCGCCATTTTGCCGTTTTGTGCGTCGGCAAAAACGTCCCCCCACAACATCGTTTTTCTGGAGGGGGTCAAAGCCGCCCTCTGTGCTGATCAAGACTGGAACAATGGCGATTATGACAGCCCGCCCGTGCGCGGCTTGAAAGCGTTTGGCCGGGTCTATGCCGGCTGGGCGTTCTCCCAAACTTGGTACCGGGAGAAGCTGCACCAACAGATCGGCTTTGAAACATACGAAGACCTGCTTGTGGACTGGGAACAAGATCACGCGGATAACTGGGATGCCAATAATCTCCTGGCAAAACTGAAGACGTGGCAGCTGGGGGATGTGAGCGATAATCCGCTCTATGGTGGGGACTTCAAGAAGGCACTCGCGGCCATAAAGGCGCGTGCAAT
>JBCDIP010000145.1:0-6942 GCA_038748855.1 Pseudomonadota bacterium | reverse complement strand
GCCGGCATCCATGGGCCGGCCCTGGCGGCGCACCTTCACGTCATAAGACTTTGAGCTGTCCGAATAGATAAAACTCACCGTGTAATCGCGCTTGTTGTAGCGCACGGTCTCTGTGCGCTGGTAGGCGCCGATGACGCCTTCAGACTCACCGCCCGTTTGGCATCCGGCCAATGGCAAGGCCATGAGGCCAACAAACGCAAACCGCCACATCTGGAAGCTCCGAGTTTTGGGATGGACCCGCATTAGCTGATGGAGAAGGACACCGTCAATGCTTCTGTTAAGAGAATCAGGAACTAGCACAGCATTATGGCAAGCTTGGTGCAACGCCCCAAACCTATCGTGACGCACCGTTCGGAAGCCAAGAGAAAGAGCCGCCCATGGCCAAGCGCCGGGACAAGGTGATTGACACTGCCGAGACGATCCAGATCAAGGGATCGTCCGCTCAGTTGATCGGCTCGCTCGGGCTCACGCTTCTGGCCGGCGCGGGGATTGGGGCCGCCGTCTGGATCAACGCGGAGATTTTGCCCACCGGCGCTGTGATCGCGATGATCCTGGGCACACTCGGTCTGGTTGCCGCCTCCGTGGTCATTTCCCGGGTGATGTTCCGTCCCAATGAGCCTTTGGTGACCATTTCGCCCGATGGTGTATGCGACCGCCGGATCTCGCCCGACACGGTGTCCTGGAGTGCTGTGGAGGACGTCAGGCCCACGCGCCTTCGTCAAGTGCCGGTTGTCGAGCTGGTGCTGGCCAAGGAGGCAAGCGCCAACCTGACCTATACCCCGCTTGCCCGGCTCATGCGCAGCTATCACCGCCTTTCACGCGCCGTGCGCTACACGGTCACTGCCCATGGCTTGAAGATGGGGCACAAGCAGCTGATGGAGACGCTGAAGGCCTACGCCGCAGCGCATGGAGCGGAGGCGAGCTAGGGCCGTTCCGCGTCCTTGCGCAAGCGAGGACCTTCTGAGCCGCGGGGACGACCTGAGCTATGGGCCCTCGCGTTCGCAAGGGCGCAAGTCCCCCCTACCAAGGCAAATCCCCGCCTTCCCAACTGCGGAACGCGGCTGTGGTCTCCATGCTCAACGCATCGATTTCCCGAATGAGACCGGCCGCTGAGTCCGGTGCCTGGACCGGTCCTTCATGGCTGGTCATATCCGTGGAGACCCAGCCGGGGTGCAAAAGCAGCACGGCAATGTTCCGGGGCGCCAGCTCCAAGGAGAGCATCTTCCCCACCATGTTCACGCCCGCCTTGGAGATGTTGTAGCCATAGCCGGACGGGCGCGCACAGTTTTCGATAGAACCCAGATTTGAGGAGACAATGGCGAGCTTGCCGCCATCCGCCATCAACGGGCTAAGCGCTTGAGCCGTGGCCAGGGGACCGATCGTGTTGACTTCAAACTCTTCGCGCACCGCATCAAGGTTGGTCTCTGCAAGACCATTACGATCACGGAAGATACCGGCATTGTTGATCAGGACATCAATGGTGCGCCCGGACAACTCGCGCGCCAGCCGGGCCAGCGAGTGTTCATCGGAAACATCAACACCTGAAAAAATCTCCGCGCCGGTGGCGCTGATCTCTGGAGTGGGCACACGCACCACGGCCAAAACATCGTCGCCGCGTGTGCGGTATTGACGGGCCAGTTCCAGCCCGATGCCCCTGTTGGGGCCTGTGATGCAGATTGTAGCCATTGCCATCCTCCCGCAGCTTACCTTGACTGAGAGTGGTTTACTGCGGAAGGCGGCATCTGGCCAGGAGGAAGTTTAAGGGATGGGCTGGCCTCAGCAAGCATTCGAAGCGCTGGGACGGCCAAGCGGGGCTGCGCCACTGGTTTGTGACGTATTTGTGAAAAATTGCTTGAGCGAAACCATAACATCGCGGAATGCCAATGCCCGCTCACGACGACCTGCCTTCAGGTATTCTTCCATGTATCTCGGGTCGTAATTTTCGATATCGTATTTCATAATGTATTCCTTTCAATGATTTAGGAGATCTCCGTTCGAATCTCTCCGTCGTTGTTGGGACTATACATAGTGAGATTGCGCATCTCCGACAAACGAGTTATTCTTGCACGTCACTTAAAATTTTTTTGTTTGAAATCGAGACCTCATGGCCTACCACTTGCCTCCCCTGAACGGGCTCCGCGCCTTTGAAGCCACGGCCCGCAATATGAGCTTCACGCAAGCGGCTGAAGAGCTGCACGTCACCCCTGCGGCGCTGAGCTATCAGGTGCGTCAGCTCGAGGAGATTTTGGGCATCAAGCTCTTCAAGCGTCTCAACCGGGCCATTGAGCTGACCCCACAAGGCCAGGCGCTGTTTCCGGGAATCCGGGCAGGCTTTGAGCGCATGGATGAGGCGATGCGCACTTTGAGGCGGCGGGCGGAGACAAACGTGCTTGTGGTCTCGGTGGGCCCGGCCTTTGCTGCCAAGTGGCTGGCCCCCAGGCTTTACCGGTTCATTCAGCGTCATCCGGACATTGACCCGCGCATCTCGGCCAACATTCAGATCTCCGACTTTGAGAACGAGCAGATCGACCTCGCGGTGCGCTTTGGCACGGGCGCTTACCCTAACCTTCACTCAGAGCGGCTGATCAGCGACTATGTAACCCCGCTGTGCAGTCCTGAACTGGTGGCGGACACCCATCCCCATCCGCTCAGAACGCCGGAGGATCTCGCTCAGCACGTCTTGATCCACGATGAGAGCTTGAGCTTCTTTGAGAACGTGCCCAGCTGGCAGGTCTGGTGCGAGGCGGCGGGGCTCACCAACATCGATTTGGACGGCGGGGTGCATTTCTCTCTGGCGGACCACGGGTTGGATGCCGCGGTTGAGGGCGCGGGCGTCGTGCTTGGCCGCATTGCTCTGGCGCATTTCGATTTGAAGTCGGGCCGATTGGTGGCGCCCTTTGCGCTGAAGATCCCCGTGGCCTACAGCTTCTATGTGGTGAGCCCGATGGCGACGAAAGATGATCCCAAAGTCACCGCCTTCCGAGAGTGGCTGTTGGAGGAGGCAGAGAACGACCGGGCCCTCAACTTAGCCTAAAGCCAGGCACCCCGAGCCCTTGCGAACGCGGGGGCCCATCGCCGGCACCTCCCCCTTGGCTCATAAGGTCCTCGCGTTCGCAAGGACGCGGCAACCCACCGTCATGCCCGCGCAGGCGGGCATCCAGCCCCGAAGCTCATGCAGAGAGCACTGGATCCCCACCTGCGCGGGGATGACAAAGGGGGCGGTTGAGCAATCGCTCCCTCAAGCCCGACGCACCACCGGCTGGGTGGCCATGCACGCTTCCACAATGGCATCGGCGCTGATCCGGTACTCATGATAGAGATCATCCAATGTGCCGGTCTGGCCGAAATGCTCCACGCCCAGAGCTTGCACCCTGTGACCATGCACCCCGCCGAGCCAGGACAAGGCAGCCGGGTGGCCATCAAGCACCGTCACGATCTGCGCCTCCCGGTCCAGCGGAGACAGGAGCTCTTCCACATAGGAAAACTCATCACGCTTGCCATGCTGCTGGGCGGTCTGTGCCGCCTTCCAGCCCGCGTTGAGGCGATCCGCAGAGGTAACAGCGAGAAGCCCCGCGCCCGGAAAGCGCGACAACACATGGCCCAACGCTTCCTGGGCCTCCTGCGCCGCGGTGCCGGTATAGGCAATCGCCAGCCGGGTTCCTTCTTGCGGAGGGCGCATCCAGTAAGCGCCTTTGATGATGCCCTCGCGCATCTCAGCATCCAGATCTCGCATGGGTTGGTCCACACTGCGGGTGGAGAGGCGCAGGTACACCGATCCCCCCTCACGCTCATGCAGCCATTCGTCCTTGCCCGCGGTTTTGGGCGAACGCTGAATGTAATCAAACGCCCACTCCAGGATCACCGCGAGCTCATCCACATAAGAGGGTTCGAACGAGGCGATCCCATCCTGGGCCATCCCGATCAGCGGGGTGCTGATCGACTGATGCGCCCCGCCTTCCGGCGCCAGCGTGATGCCCGAGGGCGTCGCCACCAGAATGAAGCGTGCATCCTGGTAACAGGCATAGTTCAGCGCATCCAAGCCGCGTTGGATGAAGGGATCATAGAGCGTGCCGATAGGCAGAAGCCGAGTGCCGAAGATCTCGTGAGACAGACCTAGCGCCGCCAACAGCAAGAACAGATTGTTCTCCGCGATGCCGAGCTCCATGTGCTGGCCATCACGCCCCTTATGCCAGCGCTGCGCGGACATGAGCTTACGGGTCTGGAACACGTCCTCCTGCTCTTCCAGCGAGAAGAGCCCGCGCCGGTTGACCCATGGGCCCAGGTTGGTGGAGACGGTCACATCCGGGGATGTGGTGACAATACGCTCAGCCAGCTCGGTTTTCGACTTGGCGATCTCGTCCAGCAGCTTGCCGAAGCCTTCCTGCGTGGACATGGCGCCTCTGATCTCAGGCCAGGTGAGCGCGGGCACGTCCACCTTTGGGGCTGAAAGCCGCCGCGCGCCTCTGGCGTTAAAGCGCACGCTGGCGAGCGCCGCCTCCATGTCCTCCGCGCTGCGGTTGAGGCCGGTAAACTTTTCCCACTCCTGGCCGTCCAGGATGTTATTATCGGCCCGGAATGCCGTCATCTGGGCAGAGCTCATCAGGCCGGCATGGTTGTCCTTGTGGCCCGCCAGAGGCAGACCATGGCCCTTCACAGTGTAAGCGATAAAGCACACCGGGTTTTCGTTGCTAACGCTGCCAAACGCCTCCAGCAAGGTCTGCAGACAGTGGCCCGCCAGGTTCGTCATGAGCACCGGCAGGTCGGCATCATCATAGCTCGCCACCAGGGCAAGAGCTTCGCGGTTTCCGGCAAGATCTTCATTCAGCTGCGCGCGCCATCCGTCCGCGCCCTGAAAGGTCAGCGCGGAGTAGAGCGAGTTGGGGCAGTTGTCGATCCAGTTGCGCAGGGCCTCACCGCCCGGCTTTTCAAACGCAGCCTCCAGCTTCTTGCCGTATTTGAGCGTCAGCACCTGCCAGCCGTAGTTCTCAAAGACAGATTCCAGCTTGGGCATCAGCCGGTCGGAGATCACAGCATCAAGACTTTGCCGGTTATAGTCGATCACCCACCAACAGTTCTTCAGGCCATGCTTCCAGCCTTCCAGCAGGGCCTCATAGATGTTGCCCTCATCCAGCTCCGCATCGCCCACAAGCGCCACCATGCGGCCCTCTGGCCAATCGGCACCCCAGCCTTTGGCGTGGATGTAGTCCTGCACCAGGCTGGCAAAGGAGGTGAGCGCAACACCGAGGCCGACCGAGCCGGTGGAGAAATCCACATCATCCACATCCTTGGTTCTGGAAGGGTAAGACTGTGCACCGCCCATCCCTCTGAAATCGATCAGCTTTTCAAGGGTCTGATTGCCGAACAGGTACTGGATGGCATGGAACACCGGGCTCGCATGAGGCTTCACGGCAACCCGGTCTTCAGGCTTCAGTACGGCGAAGTAGAGCGCCGTCATGATGGTCACCAACGAGGCGGATGATGCTTGATGGCCGCCCACTTTCAGCCCGTCCGTGTTCACGCGGTCATGGTTGGCGTGGTGAATGATTTGGGCGGAGAGATAGAGAACCCGCTTTTCCAGGTCCTCCAGAACTTCAAGGGGCAACGGGGTATGGGTGTCTTGTTTCATGGGATATCAGATCTCATCTGGGCCGCGCAGGCTCACGGTGTAGCCATGGGCGGATAAGGCGTTCACCGCATCATCCAGATGCTGGCGGTCGCGGGTTTCGATTTCAAAAAGCGTCCGGGCTCCCTTGGCGGGTGTGGAGGTGAAGACCCGGTGGTGGGAGATGTCCAGGATGTTGGCATCCTGATCAGCCAGAATGCGCGTCAGGCTGGCCAACTCGCCGGGCCGGTCGCGCACATCGATGGCGAGCCGGGCAATGCGCCCTGCCCGCGCCAGCTCACGGGTCAGCACGTCCGACAGGAGCCGCATGTCTATGTTACCGCCGCACACCACCAGGCCCAACCGCTTGCCCTCAAAGCGCTCCCGGTCTGCCAGAACGGCCGCCAGGCCGGCTGCGCCGGCGCCCTCGGCGACGGTCTTCTCAATGTCCAGCAAGAGAGTGACCGCGCGCTCCAGTTGGGGCTCGGTCACCAGCACGATGTCGTCGACGACGGACTTGATGATCTCAGCGGTGAGCGCGCCCGGCCGCTTCACGGCGATACCTTCAGCCAGGCTGTCACCGCCTGCATCCTCGGGCACCTTGCGACCGTTGAAGAGCGCATGCATAGCCGGATAAAGCGCGCTTTGGACGCCGATCACTTGCATATCAGGTGCCTGCGCGCGCGCCACCGTGCCCATGCCAGCCATCAAACCACCACCCCCTATGGGCACCACCAGAGCGTCAAGAGAGACCCCCTCGGCGAGCATTTCGAGCGCAACAGTGCCCTGTCCGGCGACGATCAGAGGGTCATCATAAGGGTGTATGAACGTGAGCTGATGGGCCTCTCCATGGTCCCTGGCGAACCTCGCGGCGTCCTCCAGTGTGCCTCCTTCCAGCATCACTTTGGCGCCGTGTGAGCGTGTTCCTTCCACTTTCACGGTGGGCGTTCCCTCCGGCATGACGATCACCGCCGGGATGCCCAGCCGATGCGCATGGTAGGCCACCCCTTGCGCGTGGTTGCCCGCCGACATGGCAATCACCCCTTGCGCCTTCTGGGCATCGGTCAGCTGGAGCAGCTTGTTGAGCGCACCGCGCTCCTTGAAAGAGGCGGTGAACTGCTGGTTCTCAAACTTCAGCCAGATCTCGCAGCCCAACATCTGAGAGAGCGTTTCACTCTTCTGAAACGGCGTCGACTTCACCGCCCCTTCCAGGGCGGTTGCGGCCGCGCGAACGGTGCTGCTACACCCGCGCGGGACGCCGATGGCAAGTTCCGACCCGCAGCCGCAGTTCGCCGACGCCTTCGATTCGAAGGGTCCGGACGACTGGCGCGAGCTCGTGG
>JBCDIP010000144.1:0-6973 GCA_038748855.1 Pseudomonadota bacterium | reverse complement strand
CCCTGGTCGTGGAAGTTGCCGGCCCAGAGCACATCAAAGCCGGCTTCTTTCAGGAAGCCCACGGTGCCCTGCCACCAATCGGGATAGTGATAGGCCGCGTTAAGGGCTACCTTTTCTATGTTCTGGTCTCGCAGGGCCTCCACCATGGCATAGCCGGCCATGTGGAAGGGTGTCTGGTACTTCTCGCTCAGCATCTCGCAATGCTGGCGCACGCCTTCTACACCCAGCCCACAGGCATGGACCCAGTTGGAGCCCACTTGGCCGCACACGTCCGCCCCGTTATTGGCCATGCATTCCATGAACTCTTCCAGCAGGCCGAAGTTCTGTTTGCGCTGGTCCAGCCGGTGTTTGTAGTCGGGCACGTGCAGCATGCGCCCGTGTGCGCCCACATGCTCTGGGCACATGCGCAAGAAATCTGACACCGCTGCATCATAGTCATGGGGCGGGCACGTATAGCCCACCTGATACTTGAACAGCTTGTTCTTTGGGTTGGACCAATGGGCCGGCTTGACGTAAGCGCTCATCGGATCAGTCCTTGCCTGACGTTTCTGCGCGGAGTGTGAGGGAGAAGAGACCGCATGTACACTGCTATTTGAGCAAGGTGATGATATCAAAATTGATATGGCTTGAGCGCCGTGCGCACGCCCTTGAATTCGGGTATACTTAAACCCCGTCCTGATTTGCGGAGGAGACTTGCCATGGATCAGATCTACAAACGTCCGGACCCCTCTGCCGATATGTTCGATGCTGATGCAGGTCGCTCTTACACGCTGCCGGCCTGGATGTACTATGAGCCGGAGACGCTCAGCGAAGAGCGTGACGCGATCTTCCTGAAATCCTGGATTTATGTGGCGCACTCCTCAGAGCTGAAAGAGCCGGGCCACTATGTGACCGCGGAGATCGTGGATCAGCGGATCTATGTGATCCGCACCCGGGCCGGGGACTTAAAGGCGTTCTTTAATGTGTGCCAGCACCGCGGGCATTCGCTCTTACGTGGCAAGGGCAAAGCGCGGAACCTTCTGGTGTGCCCTTATCATTCCTGGAGCTATGACCATGACGGCGCGCTGAGGGCGGCGCCCAATTGCGAGCATGTGACGGATTTCGACAAAGGCGCGTTCTCTTTGCCCGAAGTGCGGGTTGAAGAGTTTGCCGGGTTTGTGTTCGTCAATCTGGACCCTGAGGCCCGGCCCATGCGTGAGGTCTATCCAGGTGCGGAAGAGCGCTTGCTGCAGCACTGTCCGGATGCGGCCGAATATGGCACCGCGCGCGAGATTGTCTTCGACATTAAGGGCAACTGGAAGAACGTGGGGGACAATCTGCTGGAGTGCTATCACTGCTCAACAGCTCATAAAGCGTTTGTGGATTTGGTGGAGATGCCCACCTACACGGTGGAGACCTATGACAACTGGTCGATCCAGTGGGGCGAGTGCCGCTCCAGCAATACGGCCTATGAGTTCGATGCGGCCAGTGCGGTGACCTCCAATGTGACGCTGTACTTGTGGCCCACGCTGGCGTTTGCGCAGTTTCCGGGAACCGGGGGGATTGCCACCTTCTCCTTTCTGCCCACCGCGCCTGAGGTGACCCACCAGGTGTTTGCCTATCATGGCGCTGGCGGCACTATAACCGACACGGCTGAGCGGGCCTTGGATTACTTCCAGGATGTTCTGGGTCCGGAGGATGTGTCTTTGGTGGAAGATGTGCAGAAGGGCTTGCACTCTCTGGGTTACCACCAGGGGCGGTTCATGGTGGACCAGAACCGCTCGGCCATCAGCGAGCATGCGGTGCATCACTTCCAAAACCTGGTGGCCCGCTCGCTTGGGATGGTGTGAGAAGAGCCTTACGGTTGTTGCGAGCTTTTCCGCGCCCCTGCGAAAGCGGGGGCCTTCTCAGCCAAGGGTAAGGTGAGAGCTATGGGCCCTCGCGTTCGCAAGGGCGCGGAGGATGGGGAGCCCTAACTCCCCGCCGCTTCCTTCGTCAGCTTGGCAAACAGCGCGTCCAGCTCATCAGCCAGGGCCTTCAGCTTGTCGCCACCCTCTTTCATGTAAGGCGCAAACACCATCGATGGGGTTTTGTAGGAGAGGTCGGCTGTGCCGTCGGCATTCTCCGTCAGGTAAACACGGATCGGCGCTTCAATACCGGCTGCGATGCTGGCGTCCAGCATGCGCACCGCGAAACGCGGGTGGTAAAGGCCCACCACCATGTTTCCAGGAATGTCCTGCTTCAGCACCTTCTTGGCGCCAACCGTTGCGGACGCTTTGGTGACGATGCCGATCTTGTTGGCTTTGGCAGCGTCCATAACGCGGTTGATCAGGTCTGAATACTTGTGCGGGGTTTTCAACACCACCCACCCGTCCGGTGCCATAACATCAGCATGTGCGGCAGAGGCGAAAAGGAAGGCCCCGGCCAGGCCGGCCAGGATAGTGCGGGACATGCGTCTGATTAGCGCTCTCATAGTTGGTGGTCTCCCATGTTCTTTGCGGCTGCACTTTGCTACTGATTAGGGCACGAGTGTGGTCACAAATAGGTGACTGATTCAATGAGGCCCACCAATGGCACCTGTCCCCGATCCGGTACACAGCGACGTCACCTTGCCCAAGTCCGCAGAAGTGGTGGTGATTGGCGGCGGCATCATCGGCACCACAACCGCATTGGAGCTGGCGGAGCGCGGGATCGATGTGGTGCTGCTGGAGAAGGGTGAGATTGCCGGCGAGCAGTCGAGCCGTAATTGGGGCTGGTGCCGGCAGATGGGTCGCGACGTGCGCGAGATCCCGCTGATCGTGGAATCCATGCGTCTGTGGCGCAACATGAATGTGCGTGTGGGCGCAGAGACCGGCTTCAAACAGTGCGGCATTCTTTATCTGTGTAAGGATGAGCGCCAGATGGCGCGCAATGAAACCTGGCTGGAAGAGTATGCCAGGCCTTACCAGCTCGACAGCCGGATGATCGGTGCCGACGAGGTGGCCGAGCTCGTGCCGGGCGCGGCCGTTCCCCCAGCCGGCGCGCTCTACACACCATCGGACGGGCGCGGCGAGCCACAGAAGGCAGCGCCCGCCATTGCCAATGCGGTGAGATCGCAAGGGGGCAAAGTGTTCACCAACTGCGCCGTGCGCGGTCTGGAAACCAAGGCCGGCCGCGCCAGCACGGTGGTCACCGAGAGGGGTGCCATCGAAGCGGGAAGTGTGGTGCTGGCCGGCGGAGCCTGGTCACGTCACTTCTGCGATCGGTTGGGGATCAACCTGCCTCAGCTCACCACCATCAGTTCCGTGCTGCGCACCGAGCCGCTTAACGCCGGTCTGGAGCATTCCGTGGGCGGCGATAAGTATGCCTTCCGTAAACGGCTTGACGGCGGCTACACCATTGCTCATGGCAGCGTGAGTGTGTCCGACATCACGCCTGCCCACTTCCGTTTCTTCCGCCAATTCATGCCCGCGCTGAAGACCGAGTGGGACAGCATCAAACTGCGTTTCGGTCAGCGCTTCTTTGATGAATGGGATCGGTCAAAACCCTGGAAGCTGGATGAAGTGTCGCCGTTTGAGAAGGTGCGCACACTTGATCCAGAACCGGTGGACTGGGTCGTGAAAGAATCCGAAGACAGCATCAAGCGCCATTATCCTGTGTTTCAGAACATGAAAGTGGCCGAGCGCTGGGCAGGGTGCATTGATGTGACGCCCGACGTGGTGCCGGTGATTTCCGAGGTGGAGCAGTTGCCGGGATTCTTCCTCTCCACCGGGTTCTCCGGTCATGGCTTCGGCATCGGACCAGGCGCCGGCAAGCTCACCGCCGATCTTGTGACCGGCAAGGCCCCGGTGGTGGATCCGGAACCCTTCCGCTATTCCCGCATGATCGATGGGACCAAATTTGCGCCCATGGCACTGCCCTAAAACTCATCACGAGACTTGCGAACACTTTTTGGCCGAGTAATATTCGCCCGTTGGGTTGAGCTCTTCAGTAGTGCCGGTGGTTGCAATGAACCTTAGAGTGGTATTGTTATTGGTGATTGGAGCTTTTGTTTTGTCTTCTTCTTTCACCGCCAAAGCTGGACCGATCGTAGAAGAGGCGGCGCGGGCCGAAGCCCTTATAGCCGAAGGTAAAGGGGTGGACGCGGTGATCGCCATGGACACCGCTGTGGCCAAGCTCTGGGATCAGCTGCCCCTGACGTTCATGGAGGCCATGTTCGTAGACAAGCGTCCCACCGCGTACGGGGTCTATGACCGGCGCCAATCGGCTGCCTTCAAGCCCGGCGAAGACATGATCGTCTATATGGAGATGGCGGGCTATGAGTATGGCCGCGATGGGGACTTTTTCATCATCGACATGACAGCGGACGTGGAAGTGAAAACGGCCGAGGGCAAGGTTCTTGGCGGACAAAAGGATTTTGTGAAGCTGGGTCTGCGCTCACGCATTCCCAATCGCGAATTTTTCGGCGTTGTGGTTTATCAGTTTGAAGGTCTTGCAAAAGGGGACTACATCGCCACAACCACCATTAAAGACAAACAATCTGGTGACGAGGCAGTGTTCGACCTGCCGTTTCAGATTCAGTAAGACGATTATTTGACGTTGTTTCGCCCGACCGGGCCCATGGAGAGTGGGTAAATCTGTGCACAGCCCTAGTCTTGAGTCCCTGTTCAACCAGGCCTGGGCCGCCGTGGGCGCGCGCGCAGATAAGCTGACCGGTGCGCTTATCGATCTGCCGCCGACAGCCATGTGGGGTGAGGCCGGTGACGCAGAAGCGGGCGGTTATGACCTGCCGGTGCTGCGCTATTTGGAAGAAGCCTTGATGCTGTCCCAGGACTTCCCGCTGGCCCATCTGGCGGCCAACTTTGCCGGCTGCCTGGACCGGCTCACCTGGACGCAGAACAGAGCCTATATGGAGATGGCCAAGAACCAGGAGTTCCTGGACGGCTACGCCTATGCCACAGTGTGTGGGCCGCAAGCGCCGATCAAGCGGGCTGTGCCCATGAGCGGCTTCTTCTTGATGGCACCCAATCTGCTCTATCCAGGCCACTACCACCCGCCGCGCGAGGTGTACCTGATCTTGACCCCTGGGGCCCGGTGGAAGCTTGAAGATGGTGACTGGTTCGATGTGAAACCGGGCGATCTCATCTTCCACGACCACTCGGTGGTTCACGCCACCCGCACCGGAGACGAGCCATTTCTGGCCTTCGTGGCTTGGCTTGATGCCAGTTCGCGCGAGGACATCAGCTGGGCTTGACCCGGTCCCGGCATGCGCCCTACCGTCGCTGAGTGATTGTGAGGGAGGGCGGGCGAATGGACCATTATGATCTGATCATTATCGGCAGCGGACCGGCCGGGCGCCGTGCGGCCATTCAGGCCGCCAAGTTCGGCCGAAAGGTGCTGGTCGTTGAGCGTGGCCGCAGGGTCGGGGGCGTTTCGGTGCACACGGGCACCATTCCCTCCAAAACCCTGCGCGAGACGGCGCTCAATCTTTCCGGTTGGCGCGAGCGTGGCTTTTACGGGCGCTCCTACAGAGTGAAGCAGGATATCTCCGCTGATGATCTCCGCACCCGCCTGCACATCACGCTGAGCCATGAGATCGAGGTTCTGGAGCATCAGTTTGCCCGCAACCAAGTGGATACGTTACGCGGTGAGGCGAGGTTCGAAGATGCAAAGACCTTGAGCGTTGTGGGCGAGGAGGGCGAGACGTTTCAGTTCGCGGCCGATCGCTTTCTTCTTTCGGTCGGCACTGTTCCGTTCCGTCCCGACTACATTCCATTTGATGAAGAGCGCATTTTTGATAGCGATGGGATTTTGGAGATCGGCCACCTGCCGCGTTCCATGACCGTGATCGGCGCCGGCGTGATCGGCATTGAATATGCCACCATCTTCAGCGCGCTGGATGTGCATGTGACGCTGGTGGAGCCGCGCGAGAGTATGCTGGACTTTGTGGACCGCGAGCTGATTGGCGACTTCACCTATCAGCTGCGCGACCGGGGCATGGTGATGCGCTTTGGGCGGCCGGTGACCAGGGTTGAGCGTGAACCGGGAGGCGGGTGCGTGACCGAGCTTGAGGGCGGACGGGCCGTGCGCTCCGATATGGTGTTGTTCGCTGCCGGTCGCATGGGCGCGACCACAACGCTCAATCTGGAGGCGTGCGGGCTTGAATGCGACCACCGCGGCCGCCTGAAGGTGGATCCGGCCACCTTCCGCACCAACCTGGACCATGTGTATGCGGCGGGCGATGTGATCGGCTTTCCCTCGCTCGCCTCCACGTCTATGGAGCAGGGGCGGATCGCAGCCTGTCATGCCCTGGGCGAAAGTGCTCATGCGCCGCCGGAGTTCTTCCCCTACGGCATCTACTCGGTGCCGGAAATCTCGACCGTTGGCATGACCGAGGAAGAAGTCAACGAGCGCGACATCCCTTATGAGGTGGGCATTGCCCGCTTTCGGGAGACCTCCCGCGGCCACATTATGGGCCTCGATAAGGGCATGCTGAAAATGCTGTTTTCGCTGAAAACCCGGCGGCTACTGGGCTGCCATATTGTGGGTGAGGGGGCGACGGAGCTCATCCACATCGGCCAGGCGGTTTTGAACCTGCAAGGCACGCTGGATTACTTCGTGGAGAACACATTCAACTATCCCACCTTGGCGGAGGCCTATAAGATCGCTGCCTTGGATGCCTGGAACCGCATGCCCCAAGCTTGAGGGGCCCATAACAAGAAGGAATTGCTGAATGTCGATTAAGGGCCAGACCATCGGATTTATCGGCCTTGGCGCCATGGGGCGCGGCATGGCTGCAAACTGTGTGAAGAAGGGTTTCACCCTGGTGGTCTGCGACCTCAGTCCAGAACCGGTGGACTATCTGGTGAGCCTTGGCGCGCGCGCTGTGGCAACGCCGGCTGAGGTGGCGGGACAGTGCGGCGTGATCGTCACCTGCCTGCCGAACGGGCAGGTGGTGCGCGAAGTGGTGATGGGGGCGGACGGCGTCCTGGCCCATGCGGAGGCGGGACGCTTG
>JBCDIP010000143.1:0-6976 GCA_038748855.1 Pseudomonadota bacterium | reverse complement strand
GTCGTCAGAGGCGTCGATACCCACAAGGACTTACACGTGGCCGCGGTCGTCGATCATCAGGACCGAGTTCTTGGCACCGAGAGCTTTCCCACGACCCGTCATCCGCGTTCATGGCCGCGGGCAGGGTGTGGTGGCCCTGCAGGCAGAGCCGCACACCTTGGCTGGCCAGATAGTCCACATCCTTCAGCTCCGGACCGCCACCGCCAAGGATGATGGGGAGGGTCAATGGCCCAGCGATTTGTTCCAAATCAGCCTTCGTCTTAACCCCCACCAGAAAGATGGCATCCACGCCGGTCTCCTGATAGGCCAGAGCACGCTTTGCTGCTTCATCTGCGCCCACGTGACCGGCCGTGTCGGTGCGCCCGGCAATCATCAGGTCGGGGTCGCGCCTTGCCTCAACAGCGGCGCGCAGTTTTGCCGCTCCCTCTTCAAGCGAGATGAACCGTGGTTTGCCCTCGCCGCCATGGGCGGCAGGCAGGCTTGTGTCTTCAATGGAAAGCCCGGCGGCGCCCGCCACTTCCAGTTCCTCCACCGTACGCATAACGCTCAGCGCATTACCGTAGCCATGATCTGCATCGACCATGATGGGAAGATCTGAGGCGCGGGCCATGCGGTTCACCAGGCCAGCCAGTTCGCTCAAGGTCAAAACGATAAGATCGGGCGCACCCAGAACGGCGAGAGACGCCGTAGAGCCCCCGAGCATGCCCACCTGAAAGCCAAGGTCCTTGGCGATGCGCATGGAGATAGGATCGAATACGGAGGCCGGGTGCACACAGGCGCTCCCCTCAAGCACGTTGCGAAAAGCCTTACGGCGCTCATACCAGCGATGCACGGGACCCCTCCCAGGTTATTGCTTTTGTCATAATGCTATATGTCGGCCCGGGTCAAACATCCGGTCACTTTGAACTCAACACTCCCGAGCTTCCAACACGCGGTGCCGGCCAGGCCGGGTCTTTGAACGTTTGGATTTCCAATGTGTAGCCGTCCGGGTCCTTGAGGAAAAGATGATAGATGTTGTAGCGCGGGTTGAGCTTCGGCGCCCCATCCATCTCAACACCTGCTGCCAGAAGCCGCTTATACCATCCATCCACATCCTGGCTCACGAATGTCACGATCACACCCTCGGGGGAAGCGGGGCGGTTCTCACTGCATTGGCAGATGCCGAGAAATGCTTCACCTGCGATCTGGAAAATCTGGCATGGGCCCTGATCCAAGACGAGCTCCAACCCAAGTTTTTCAGAGTAGAACGCAGCGCTTGCGGCAAGATCTGAGGCGTAGAGAAATGTGACGTGTTGATCGAACATGGGGGAATGGCGCCGACGCGCTTTCTTCTGTTTCCTGGGGTGATGCTACACGCTAGATTGCCGCCGACAAGTTTAAAAGAAAAAGGGCAAGGAACCGGACATGTTTCCACTGAGTGCACAGGCCGAAGAGTTCAAAGGACAATTGCTGACCTTCATGGACGAGCACATCTATCCAAATGAAGTGGCAATGGCGGACCAGCATGCTGGCT
This sequence comes from Pseudomonadota bacterium, assembly GCA_038748855.1. GTDB lineage: Bacteria > Pseudomonadota > Alphaproteobacteria > Rhizobiales > CAJQND01 > JAAEUE01. Next base: position 5,463 of record JBCDIP010000143.1, on the reverse strand, counting down.
TGGAAAACAAGTGGACCCATCCCCCCTTGCTGGATGAGCTCAAAGCCAAGGCGCGCGAGAAAGGCCTGTGGAACCTATTCCTGCCCGACGATGAGTATGGCGCAGGGTTGACCAATCTGGATTATGCACAGCTGTGCGAGATCATGGGGCGTTCGCCAATCGCCCCTGAGGTGTTCAACTGCAGCGCGCCGGACACCGGCAATATGGAAACGCTGGTGCTTTACGGCTCTGATGAGCAGAAGAAACAGTGGCTGGAGCCGCTACTGGCAGGCGAGATCCGCTCCTGCTTTTCCATGACCGAGCCGGCCGTCGCCTCGTCCGATGCCACAAACATTCAAACGGAAATCAAGCTGGACGGGAACGAGTACCGGATAAACGGCACCAAATGGTGGTCATCTGGAGCGATGGACGAGCGCTGTAAGATCGCCATTGTGATGGGACGTACCGACCCAGACGCAGAACGCCACAAGCAGCAATCTATGATCCTTGTGCCGTTGGACACCGAGGGCGTGACCGTGAAGCGCCATCTGACCGTGTTTGGCTATGATCATGCGCCTCATGGCCACTCAGAGGTGGAGTTCGACAATGTGCGCGTGCCTGCGTCAAACATCCTGCTGGGCGAAGGGCGAGGCTTTGAGATCGCGCAAGGGCGGCTTGGGCCGGGCCGTATCCACCATTGCATGCGCCAGATCGGTGTTGCAGAGAGGGCATTGGAGATGATGTGCAAACGCGCCACAGAACGCGTTGCCTTCGGCAAACCACTGAGCGATCAAGGGGGCCTGCGCCAAGAGATTGCCAGATCGCGCATTGAGATCGATCAGGCCCGGCTGCTCACCATGCGTGCCGCGCAGATGATGGACACGGTCGGCAACAAGGAAGCGCGCAAGGAGATCGCCATGATCAAGGTGGTGGCTCCGGCCATGGCGTGCCGCGTGGTGGATCGGGCCATTCAGGTGCATGGTGCCATGGGTGTCTGCCAAGATACGTTCCTGGCCAGCGCCTATGCCCATTCGCGCAGCTTGCGATTGGCTGACGGCCCGGATGAGGTGCACATGAACGCCATCGCCCGCATGGAACTGAAGGCCGTGGCCGGCGCATGAGTGGACGGGACATCTGATGCAGGACCGGCATTTCAAAGTCTGGCCCAAGGGCAGGCCGTTAGAGTTGCCCGCGCTGAAGACGAGTGTGTTTGAAAACTTCGTCATGAGCGCCGGGCGCACGCCGGAGCATGCGGCAATCATCTACTATGATGCGGTGCTGACCTATCAGGACCTTTTGCAGCAGGTGTTGGATCTGGCGGGCTATCTGTCTGAGTATGTGGGTTTGCAAAAAGGCGAGCGTGTTTTGCTCTATATGCAGAACTGTCCGCAGTTCATCATCACCTACTACGGCATCCTGGGGGCGGGCGGCGTTGTGGTGCCTATTAATCCCATGTGCCGGAGCGGGGAGGTGGAGCATATCGCGCGGGACACGGGCGCCGTTGCGGCAGTGGTTGGCCAAGAGTTGGCAGAGCACATATTGCCGCTTATGGAGAACTCTGATCTGCGCACGGTGATCCCGGTGAACTATGGCGACTACCGCTCACCTGAGACCGATCTGGAGGTGCCGGACGAAGTTTTGCAGGTGCGCAAGACGTTCCAATTGCCTCATGTGGTGGGCTGGTGGGATGCACTCAATGCGGCCGCTGGGAGGGCGAATGTGGCCACCGGTCCGGACGATTGGTGCGTCATCCCCTACAGTTCCGGCACCACCGGCCAGCCGAAGGGGTGCCTACACACGAATGCCACGGTGAACGCTGTGATCAATGGTTACGCTAATTGGAACCCAATTCCGCCCAATGCCCCCATCTTGGCGACGCTGCCCATGTTCCACGTCACCGGCATGCAGAACTCCATGAACACACCGCTCTATACCGGGGCGACCATCGTGTTGATGACCAGGTGGAACAGAGAGGTTGCAGCAACCCTGATCAGTCGCTACCGGGTGGCGCAATGGCGGGCGATCACCACCATGATCATCGATTTTATCTCCAGCCCCCATGTGGAGGATTATGACCTCAGCAGCCTGATATCCGTGGGGGGTGGCGGGGCGCAATTGCCCTTTGCTGTAGCTGAGAAATTGGGTGAACTGACGGGGTTAAAGGTGACCGAAGGTTATGGTTTAACCGAAACGATTGCCCCGTCGCACATGAACCCACCGGATGCCCCAAAACTGCAATGCCTGGGCATCCCCATCTTCGGCGTGGACTCCCGGATCATTGATCCCGAGACCCTTAAGGAGCTTGACGTTGGCCAAGTGGGCGAAATCATCACCCATGGCCCTCAGGTGTTTGTGGGCTATTGGCAGAACGAGGAAGCCACCCGCGAAGCCTTCATGGAGCACGATGGCAAGTCGTTTTTCCGCACCGGAGATCTCGGATATTTCGATGAAGACGGCTACTTTTTCTATGCCGACCGTCTCAAACGGATGATCAATGCGTCCGGATTTAAGGTCTGGCCAGCAGAAGTTGAAGCCATGATGCACAAGCATCCAGCCATTCGGGAGGCGTGCGTGATTGCCTCTCGCGATGCGCGGAAAGGCGAGACGGTGAAGGCGCTGGTGGTGCCGAGCGGCGACGAGGCCCCAACGGCGGAGGAACTGGAAGCCTGGTGCCGGGAGCAAATGGCGGCCTACAAGGTTCCGCGCATTTATGAGTTCAGAGAGGCGCTGCCGCGCTCCGGATCCGGCAAGGTGATGTGGCGCGAGCTGCAGGAACGCGAGCTGCAAGGCGAGGGGGAGTGAGCATGTTCGACCTGACCGGCAAGACAGCCATTGTAACCGGATCCACAAAGGGCATCGGCAAAGCGATTGCCGAGGCGTTCGCAGGCGCCGGCGCCAAGGTGGTGATCTCCAGCCGCAAGGCCGACATGTGCGATGAGGTGGCCGCCAAGATCAGGGCGGATGGGCATGAGGCCATGGCCATCCCGTGCCACGTAGGCCGGCGCGAAGAATTGGAAGCACTGGTCGCCAAAACCGTGGAGGCTTGGGGCGGCGTCGACATCCTGGTCTGCAATGCGGCGACCAACCCGGTCTATGGCCCGATGGCCGACGCGGGCGATGACGCGTTCAGCAAGATCATGGAGACCAACGTGCTGTCCGTCTACCAGCTCTGCAATATGGTTTGCCCGCTGATGGCCCAGCGCGGCGGCGGATCGGTGATTGTCATCTCGTCCATTGCCGGTTTACGGGGAAACGCGGTGATCGGCATTTACGGCGTGTCCAAAGCGGCCGAGGCGGGGTTGGTGCGCAACTTGGCCGTGGAGTGGGGTCCGAAGGGCATCCGGGCCAACGCCATCTCGCCAGGTCTGATCAAGACCGACTTTGCCCGTGCCCTCTGGGAGGATCCCGTGCGCCTGGAGCGGGCAGAGAACCAGACGCCCCTGAGGCGCATCGGTGAGCCGGAAGATATTGCCGGCGTCGCCTTGTTCCTGGCGTCAGATGCCAGCGCCTATGTGACGGGCCACAACCTGGTGGCCGATGGGGGCGAAACCATCTCTTAGGAGCCTCAGATGACGGCGCCCGAAACAGTTCCCGTGCTGCCTCAACATCGGTTCGATGTGGCCAAGCTTGCAGCCTATCTGGACGAACACCTTCCTGATTACGGGAGTGATTTCGAGCTCGGACAGTTTCAAGGGGGACAATCCAATCCGACCTTCCTGCTCACTTTTGGGGAGCGCCGCTTGGTGCTGCGCAAGAAGCCGCCGGGCGATTTGTTGCGGGGCGCCCACCAGGTGGAGCGTGAGTTCAAGGTGATGCGGGCGCTGGGGACGAGCGCCGTGCCGGTGCCGAAGATGCATGTGTTGTGCGACGATGCAGAGGTGATCGGCACGTCCTTCTTTATCATGGACTATGTGCCCGGACGCCTCAGCGCAGAGCCAAATCTGCCGGATATCCGCCAATCTTCGCGTAAATCCTTGTGGCTCTCCATGGCTCGTGTACTTGGCAAATTGCATCAGGTCGATTGGCGCGGGGCAGGGCTTGAGGGTTTCGGCAAGCCGGAAGGCTATGTGGCGCGCCAGCTGAAAACGTGGACGCGGCAGTACGAGGCGTCAAAGACGCAAGAGATGCCGGCGATGGATAAGCTCATCGCCAGGCTCCAGGCGCGATTGCCTGAAGACGAAGCGGCCACGATCGTGCATGGAGACTTCCGGCCTGGGAACATGATCTTTGCCGAAGGGGGCGATGAGGTTGCGGCGGTTTTGGATTGGGAACTCTCCACCATCGGGCACCCTCTTGCCGACCTTGGTTACTTCTGTATGCCCTACCGCGTCCCGGCAGAAGTGCCCGGCGTGAAAGGCGTGGACGGGCTCGACCTTGCCGCCGAAGGCTTGCCGAGCCGAACCGAAGTGGTGGAGGCCTATTGCGCCGTGCGAGGGATCACAGCGCCGGACAATCTGGATTACTTCACGGCCTTTGCTCTCTTCCGCCTGACCGCGATTGTGCAAGGGGTCTACGCACGGGCGCTGCAGGGCAATGCCAGTCATGCCGATGCATTGAAGGTTGGCGAGCGGGCAAGCTTCCTGGCCGAGTGTGGCTGGTCGCTCGCGTCTCGCTTATGAGGGAGCGGTCGCCGCCTCTTGGCTCTGCAGCCAATCCCTGACTGTTTCGAATTTGTTGGCGAGGTGGGCGCGCAGAATGCCGGCGAGGCGCTGTGCATCCCTCTCCTCTAGGGCGCGGACAATCTGCTCGTGTTCATCGATCGCTTGGGCCCACCGTTCCGGCGTCATGTTCGCAATGTAGCGCGCGCGTCTGATGCGGGTGGACAATGAGCGGTACTGAGCAGACAGCGTGTCGTTGCCGGCAGCGTCCAGTATGGCCTCATGGATCTGCTCGTTGATGGCGAAATAGTCTTCGAGCTGGCCGGCCCGATAGTGCTCAGCCATGCGGGCATGGAGCTCTCGGATGTTGGAGACCTGCACATCTGTTATCCGGGCGCAGGCGAGTTCGCCCGACAGAGCTTCCAGCGCGCCCATCACCGGGAACACTTCTTCCAGCTCGGCCAAGGTCAGCTTGCTGACCTGCGCGCCGCGGTTGGGCATGAGTGTCACCAATCCATCGGAGGCGAGCACCTTTAGGGCTTCGCGCAACGGCGTGCGCGATACGCCGAACCGTTCGCAGAGCTCGCGCTCGGGCACCTTGGTGCCGGGCTCCAGAACACCTTGTACGATGAGATTGCGCAACTGCTCGGCCAATTCGTCGTGCAGAGAGCGTCTGGGGATCGAAGTTATGCTTGCAGCGATGTTCATCGGTTGAGGTCCTAGCTCGGGTGAAGGGCCATCTCCAAAAGACGGGCCACATGCAGGGCTGAGCGCCCTGAAAAATCGGAAATCTGATGGCGGCAGGAGGTTCCATCGGCGATAATAAGCGTGTCCGAATCAGCGCTGCGGACGGCTGGCAGCACATCCAGTTCGGCCATCTTTTTGG
>JBCDIP010000142.1:0-6986 GCA_038748855.1 Pseudomonadota bacterium | reverse complement strand
GGAGAAGAAGGTCCAAGTGGGCCAGCGCTTCAGATTGGGTGGTTTGGTGGCCGATGGTTCGGTGAACCGGGGCTCCGGCACCGTCGTTAGCTTCACTGTGACTGATAAAGACAAATCGCTCCCGGTGAAATTTGATGGTATTCTGCCGGACCTCTTCCGCGAGGGCCAAGGCGTTGTTGCAGAAGGCAAAATGACGGCAGGGGGTACGTTTGAGGCCGATACAGTGCTGGCCAAGCACGATGAAAATTACATGCCGCGCGAAGTGGCTGATGCGTTGAAGAAGAAAGGCGTTTGGCAACACGGAGAGAAGAAGGAATGATCTCTGAGTTTGGACATTTTGCCCTGATCCTGGCACTGACCTGCGCTCTTCTGCAAACCGTTCTGCCGCTCTACGGGGCCTACCGCAACGATGGCTCCTACATGCGCGTGGCTGAACCTGCCGCCCTCATGCAGTTTGCCATGACGGGTCTGGCTTTTGCGGCCCTTACCCACGCTTTCATTGTCTCAGATTTCTCCATCAAGCTGGTTTATTCCAACTCCCACTCGGCCAAGCCGATGATCTACAAGATCTCCGGCGTTTGGGGGAACCATGAAGGGTCCATGCTTTTGTGGATCATGACGTTGGCCCTGTTCGGCGCCTGCGTGGCCGCGTTCGGCTCCAACCTGCCGCGCGATTTGCGGGCCCGGGTGATTGGCGTCCAAGGCCTGATCGGGGTGGCGTTCCTTCTCTTCATCATCCTTACCAGCAACCCGTTTGAGCGGCTCGACCCGGCCCCGTTTGAGGGCAGGGGGCTGAACCCGATCCTACAGGACCCGGCATTGGCCCTTCACCCGCCCTTGCTCTACATGGGCTATGTGGGGCTTTCGGTGGCCTTTTCCTTTGCCGTGGCCGCACTTTTGTCCGGCCGGGTTGATGCGGCCTGGGCGCGCTGGGTGCGGCCCTGGACGCTTGCAGCCTGGATGTTCCTGACCGCCGGCATCGCCATGGGCTCCTGGTGGGCCTACTACGAGCTTGGCTGGGGCGGCTGGTGGTTCTGGGATCCGGTGGAGAATGCCTCCTTCATGCCCTGGCTTGTGGCGACGGCTCTCCTCCATTCGGCCATCGTGGTTGAACGGCGAGGCGCCTTGAAGATCTGGACGGTGCTGCTGTCAATCATCGCGTTCTCGCTGAGCCTCTTGGGCACCTTCCTGGTGCGTTCAGGCGTTTTGACCTCCGTGCACTCGTTTGCCTCTGATCCGGATCGCGGCGTGTTCATTCTGCTGATCTTGTGCCTCACCATTGGCGGGGCGCTAACGCTTTTTGCCTGGCGGGCGCCGAGCTTGAAGGCCGGCGGTTTGTTTGCCCCCATCAGCCGGGAGACCTCGCTGGTGGTCAACAATCTGCTGTTGTCCACCTCCTGCATCGCAGTGCTCACGGGCACGCTCTATCCCCTGGCGCTGGAAGCGGTTACGGGCGCGAAGATCTCCGTTGGGCCGCCCTACTTCAACCTGACGTTCGGCATCATCATGATGCCGCTGCTGCTGCTGGTGCCTTTTGGGCCCATGCTGTCATGGAAGCGCGGCGATGCTTATGCCGCCTCGCAGCGGCTGTTTGTGGCCGCGATCCTTGGGTTTTTGGCGGTGCTCGTCACCTGGTACGTCATGTATGGCGGGCCCGTGCTGGCGGCCTTCGGCATTGGCGTCGGGATCTGGTTGATCGCCGGTGCGCTCTCCGAGCTGGCCTGGCGGGCAAAGGTCCAAGACCGCAACTTCAAGCTCGCCTGGCAGCGCTTTAAGGGTCTGCCGCGTTCCGCCTTCGGCACCACGCTGGCCCATGCCGGGCTTGGCATCGCCGTTTTGGGCATTGTGGGCGTAACCGCCTGGAAGGCCGAAGTGGTGGCGGTGATGAAGCCGGGTGATACCCAGCAGGTGGCCGGGCGTACGGTGAAGTATCTGGGCGAGGCGCCGCGCACGGGGCCGAATTACCGCGATATCGTGGGCAGATTTGAAATCTCGCGGACCGGCGGGCCGGTCACCAACACGGTGGAGGCCACCAAGCGGGTCTACTTCCCCTCCCGCCAGCCCACATCAGAGGTGGCGATCCGCACCTATTGGAGCGGGGACCTATACGTGGTGATGGGCGATCAGGTTGGGGACGGGCGCACAGTGAGGGTCTATTTCAACCCGCTGATCCCGTTCATTTGGCTTGGGACCTTCATCATGTTCATCGGCGGGCTGGTCTCTCTTTCCGATCGGCGCTACCGGGTCGGCGCACCCAAGCGCGCCGCCCCCAAACCGGCAGAGGCTTAAAGCCATGCGGTTCCTGGTAGCTCTCCTCTTGTGCGTGTCGCTGGCTCTTCCGGCCTATGCGGTCAATCCGGACGAGGTGTTGGATGATCCGGCCTTGGAGAAGCGGGCGCGGACGCTGTCATTGGAGCTGCGCTGTTTGGTGTGTCAGAATCAATCGATTGATGATTCCGATGCCCCTTTGGCCAAGGATCTGCGCGTGCTGCTGCGCGAACGCCTGCAGGCCGGTGACAGCGACAAGCAAGTGATGGATTATCTGGTGGGCCGGTATGGGGAGTTCATCCTGCTCCGGCCCACGTTCGGTCCCCACACATTGCTGCTCTGGGCCTTGCCCTTCGTCCTGCTGGCTGCCGGCGCGGTGATCGTGGTGATGAACCGGCGCAGAAGCCGCCAGGCTGTGGCCCAAGAGGGGCTGAGTGCGGAAGAGAACGAGCGCCTTAAGACACTTCTCGACTGATCTGATCACAATCACGTGCCGCCATCTTGTCCTCATACGGAGGAAGGGCCATCCTCGCCGCAAATCATTGCAAAAGAGGACACGCCGCCATGGTCGCATCATCTGAAAAAGTCACCTTTCCCGGCCATACCGGCGAGATGCTCGCCGCCCGGCTTGACCTGCCGGCGGGTCCGCCCCGGGCCTACGCGCTGTTTGCCCACTGTTTCACCTGTTCAAAGGACATATTTGCCGCCGCCCGCATTGCCACGGCTCTGGCCGAGAACGGCTTTGCGGTGCTGCGCTTTGATTTCACAGGGCTCGGGGCGAGCGATGGTGAGTTTGCCAACACCAACTTTTCCTCCAATGTGCAGGATCTCCTGAAAGCGGCCAAATATCTGCGCGAGCACCACGCCGCGCCCTCTCTCTTGGTGGGGCACTCCTTGGGCGGTGCGGCTGTGCTGGCGGCAGCGGGCGATATTCCTGAGGTAAAGGCGGTCTCCACCATCGGGGCCCCGGCGGATGCAGAACACGTGATCCACAATTTTGGAGCGGCCATTGATGAGATTGATGAGACCGGCTCGGCTTCGGTGAAGCTGGCCGGGCGCGACTTCACCATTCACAAGCAGTTTCTCGATGACGTGCGTGGTTCCTCGCTCACGGACCGGCTATCCAACCTGAAACGCGCGCTCTTGGTGTTCCACGCCCCGCTGGACGGCACGGTGGGCATTGAAAACGCCGGCATGATCTACAGCGCCGCCAAACATCCCAAAAGCTTTATCTCGTTGGATGATGCCGATCACCTCCTCTCCCGGCGGGCCGATGCGATCTATGTGGCCAATGTTCTGGCCGCCTGGTCATCGCGGTACTTGGATGAAAGCGCTGATGCAAAGCCCAAAGCGCCCGAAAGGGGCGTTCTGGTGCGTGAGACCCGCCTGGGTAAGTTCCAGAATGAGGTTGTGTCCGGCGATCATCACTTGCTCGCAGATGAACCCAAGGCCGTCGGCGGGCTCGACAGTGGGCCGAGCCCTTACGACTTTCTCTCCATCGCGCTGGGCACCTGCACCTCCATGACGTTGCGGATGTATGCAGACCGCAAGGGCTGGGATCTGGGGCGCGTCTCGGTGGTGGTGGACCATGACAAGGTGCACGCGGACGATTGTGCCGAGTGCGGCGAGCGTGAGGGCCGGGTGGACCGGTTTGTGCGCGAGATCTCTGTTGAGGGGGATGTGCCGCAAGAATGGGCGGACAAGCTGGAGGAGATCGCCGGCAAGTGCCCTGTGCACCGGACGTTGGAGAAATCCTCCGTGGTGGCGACGAAGGTGGTGGTGTAGTCACCCGCGCCCTTGCGAATGCGAGGGCCTTCTGAGCCGAGGGAAAGGCGTGAGCTATGGGCCCTCGCGTTCGCAAGGGCGCCGGATAACCACCTTACGAAGAATTAATCTGCCTGAAAGGTGCCTGTAAGGAGCAGATCTCTATATCCGCATCATGAAATCTAACACCCAGTCGGGAGAACGAAAGATGATGCAGACAAACAAACCCAAAAGCCGGCTCGCCAAACTGCCGGTGGCGCTCGTCGCCGCAGCCCTGCTGGGCACCACCGCTTACACCGTACCTGGCCTCTTGGAGCAGCCTGCAAACGCTGCCACCGATCTCAGCAAAACCTTCGACAATGGAGCTCCCGCCGCTGGTTTTGCCGATCTGGTCGAGCGCGTTCAACCCGCCGTGGTCTCCGTACAAGTCAGAGGCACAGTTCAGCGCTCCCAGCGCCAACGCCAGCGCATGCCGCGTGGCTATGGCATGGAAGACTTTTTCAAGCAGTTTGAAGACCGCTTTGGCGGCAAGCAGTTCAAATCCCCGCGCCGCCATTCCAACTCCAGTGGTTCAGGCTTTGTGATCAGCGAAGACGGTTTCTTGGTCACCAACAATCACGTGGTGAACAATGGCGCGACCATTAAGGTTAAGTTTGCCAATGGAGATGAGCATGAAGCCGAACTGATTGGCTCGGACCCGAAAACCGATCTCGCTCTCCTGAAAATCAAGGCAAATGGCAAGAAGTTCCCCTTTGTGCGCTTTGCGAAGACCCCTGCGCGCGTCGGTGATTGGGTGGTTGCTGTGGGCAACCCGTTCGGTCTGGGCGGCACGGTGACCACTGGCATCATTTCTGCCCGCGGCCGGGACATCGGCTCTGGCCCATATGATGATTTTCTGCAGATCGATGCAGCCATTAACAAAGGAAACTCCGGCGGCCCGGCCTTCAATCTTAAAGGCGAAGTCGAAGGCGTAAATACCGCCATATTCTCTCCTTCGGGCGGTAGTGTCGGGATCGGATTCGCGATCCCGGCACACCTCGCCGACGATGTGGTGGCCGATCTGAAAGATGATGGCAACGTCACCCGCGGTTGGCTTGGCGTGGTCATTCAGCCAGTTACCAAGGATATCGCCGACAGCATTGGCCTGGATGAGGCCAAGGGCGTCATCATTGCAAATGTTCAAAACGGCTCGCCCGCCAGCAAGGCTGGCCTGCGCAATGGCGACACGATCTTGACCCTGGACGGCAAGACGGTGGAAAGCCCGCGTGATCTGGCTCGAAAAGTTGCAGCCATCAAGCCAGGCGCGAAGCCGACCTTGGAACTTATCCGCGACGGAAAACGTATCACCCAAAGCGTCACCATTGCAGAGCTGCCTGGCAAGAAGAACCTCGCCAAGGCCGAAACGATGGTCGACGAGCCTAAAATCTCTCTGGCAACGCTCGGTCTTGAGTTGTCGCCCAGTGGTGACGAAGGCGTAGCCGTCGTGGACGTCGATCCGGAAGGCCCGGCGGCCGAAAAGGGCCTGCGCCCAGGTGACCACATTCTGGAAGTGGCCGGCATTGAGGTGCAGGATCCGGAAAGTGTCGCCAGTGCCATTGAGCGCGCCGACCGCAAGGGCCGCAAGTCGGTTCTGATGCTGGTGCGCTCCGGTGAGAATCAGCGCTTCGTTGCGATCCCGCTGAAGCGTGTTTAGAGCTCGCGTCCCCCCTCACGCGAAGCTCACCTCAGAGACGGTTCCTGTCCCCCGCTAACCAGGAACCGTCCGCCGTGCCGGACAGAGTACCTTTGTTGTGGTTCCCCCAAGGTTACCTGTCCGGCCGGCCCCTTTCATCCTCTTCTTCGCAACCCAAGCGCCTTGTGGCTTGATATTCATGGTGATTGACCTATGACTGAGCAATTCTTGGCGTCCAAAACTTTTAAGCTCAACGGGTCCATGCGCATTCTGGTGATTGAAGACGACCAACAAGCTGCCGGGTTCCTGATCAAGGGGCTGCGCGAAGAAGGTCATATTGTCGACCACGCCGCTGACGGCGAAGATGGTCTGGCCCTGGCGCGCGAAGGCGTTCACGATGTTCTGGTGGTGGACCGGATGCTGCCCAAGCGCGATGGTCTCAGCGTCATTGAAGCTTTGAGATCTGAAGACGTCGCGACCCCTGTCCTCATTCTTTCCGCCCTTGGCGAGGTTGATGACCGGGTGACCGGTCTGCGCGCGGGCGGCGATGACTATCTGGCCAAGCCTTATGCGTTTTCAGAGCTGGTGGCCCGCATTGATGTGCTGGCCCGGCGCAACAAGCCGGAGGCGGCGCAAACCAAACTGGTGGTTGGCGACCTTGAACTCGACCTTTTGGCCAGATCGTGCACCCGTGCCGGCCAGGATATTGTCCTTCAGGCCCGCGAATTCCGGCTTTTGGAATATCTCATGAAGCATGCGGGACAGGTGGTCACCCGCACTATGTTATTGGAAAACGTATGGGATTATCATTTTGACCCTCAAACAAATGTCATAGACGTCCACATTTCAAGGCTGCGCTCGAAGATCGATAAAGACTTCGATGGCACCCTGCTGCATACGGTCCGCGGGGCCGGGTATTCGATCCGTGAGCCGTAATGCAAATCTCTGGCGTACGTCCACCTTCCGGTTGGCCGCGGCTTACCTGCTGGTGTTTGTTTTGTCTGTCGGGGCGATCCTCGCTTACATCTACTGGAACACTGCCGTCCTTCTGGAGCGGCAAACTGATGAGACCATCCGCGCTGAAATCAGAGGCCTGAACGAGCAGTATCGGTTCGGCAGCATCACGGCGCTTGCCAATGTGGTGGAGCAGCGCTCGGTGCGCAACTCAGAGCGCGGCATCTACAGCATTTTTGATGGGCAGGGCCGCAGGCTCGCCGGAAACCTGCAAGGTGTGCCGTCCGGCGTTACGGGCACCTCTGGGTGGTTGGAGTTCCCCTATGAG
>JBCDIP010000141.1:0-7016 GCA_038748855.1 Pseudomonadota bacterium | reverse complement strand
GGCATGCCGATGAAGACCATGCGCCATTTTGCCGGCCTTTATCGGCAGGGCGATGACACAATCCCGGAGCGCAAAAAGGTCCTGCTTGAACATGCGATCCATCTTGATCGTCAGCGTGACGCGCTCGACCGCTGTGCTGAAATTTTGAGCTACAAACTTCAACGCTACGATGAGATCACGGAGAAGGCCCCATGAAGATTGTTCTTATCGGTGCGGGCGGAGACATCGGCAAGGCGGTTTACCAGGAGCTTGCGCCGCGTCATGAACTCATCACGGCCGGGCGCACAAGCGGTGACATTAAGGTGGACATCGCAGACATGACTTCCGTCCGCGCCATGTACGCCAGGACCGGGCCGATCGATGCGGTGGTCTCAGCGGCGGGCAACGTGCATTTCGGTCCCCTGCCCGAGTTTACGCAAGAAACCTTCATGCTCGGCCTGAAAGACAAGGTGATGGGTCAGGTGAACTTGGTCCTGGCGGGGTTGGATATCCTGAACGACAATGGATCCTTCACCCTCACAAGCGGCGTGCTTGACCGGGACCCTATCCGCATGGGCGCAGGCGCCGCCACGGCAAACGGTGCGTTGGGCGGATTTGTGGTGGGGGCGGCCATCGAGCTGCCACGCGGCTTGCGCATCAATGTGGTCAGCCCCGGAATATTGGATGTCTCCGCGCCGCGCTATGGTGCCTGGTTTCCAGGCCATGTGCCGGTGCCATCTGACCGGGTCGGACTTGCCTACGCCAAAAGCGTCGAAGGGCCCGTCACCGGTCAGGTCATCATCGTAGAGTAGGCCGCTTAGGTGAACGCGTCCGGCATGGATTCCTTTTTCTTAGCGATGTAGGCCTGCAGCGCTTCATCGATGCCCGGATCAAGCGGCGGCGCCTCATATTCTGCCAAGGTCCTGGACACCAGCTTGTTGGCGGTCTGATCGGTGCGCAAAGCGCCGTCCACTTCCCACTGCTCAAAGGAGTTATTGTCGCCCACCGTGGTGCGGTAGAAGGCCGTCTCGAAGTTCCGCTGGGTGTGCGCACAGCCCAGATAGTGACCGCCCGGCCCAACCTCAGCGATAGCGTCCATAGCCTGGCCGTTCTCCGACAGATCAGTCCCGTTGGCGAACTTCTGCATCATTGCGAGCTGGTCAACGTCCATCATGAACTTTTCATAGGAGCTCACCAATCCGCCTTCCAGCCACCCGGCTGCGTGCAGCATGAAGTTCACCCCGCCAATAATGGCCGGATAGAGGGTCTGCGCGCTATCATAGGCGGACTGCGCATCCGGTAGTTTGGAGCCGGTGAGCGAACCACCTGAGCGGAAGGGCAGATTGTAGCGACGGGCGAACTGGGCCGCGCCCAGCAACAGGGAAGCTGGCTCAGGCGTGCCGAACGCCGGAGCGCCCGATTGCATGGAGATCGATGTGGCGAACGTGCCGAAGATCACCGGTGCGCCTGGCTTGCAGAGCTGGGCAAAGGCAATGGCAGCTGTGGCTTCGGCGACGACCTGGGTCAGCGTTCCTGCAACAGACACCGGTGACATGGCGCCGCCCACGATGAAGGGCGAGAGAATGCACGCTTGGCCTGAGCGCGCATAGACCTTCAAGGCCCCGCCCATCGTGTCATCGATCACCATGGGTGAGTTGATGTTGATGAGGCTGGTGGTGACGCAGTTGTTTTCAACAAACTCATCGCCGAACACCAACTTTGCCATCTCGACCGTGTCGGCTGCCCGTTCCGGCGCCGTAACCGAACCCATGAACGGCTTGTCGGAATACTTGATATGGGCGTAGACCATATCGTAGTGGCGTTTGTTGACGGGCACATCCACAGGCTCGCACACGGTGCCGCCGGAATGGTGCATGGCCGGCGCCATATAGGCGAGCTTCACGAAGTTCTGGAAATCCTCCAAAGTGGCATATCGGCGGTTGCCTTCCAGATCGCGCACGAAGGGCGGTCCATAGACGGGCGCAAACACTGTGTTCTTGCCGCCAATGACCACGTTCCGTTCTGGGTTTCTGGCATGCTGGGTAAACTCTCTGGGCGCGGTCTTCATGAGCTCGCGGCACAGGCCTTTGGGCATATGCACCCGCTCGCCCTGCACATCAGCCCCGGCATCCCGCCACATCTGCAATGCCTCAGGATCATCGCGGAAGTCGATGCCGATTTCTTCTTGAACCTTGTCCGCATTGGCCTCGATCAGCGCGAGGCCCTCTTCGGACAGAAGCTCATATTCAGGGATCTGGCGCGTGATGTAGGTCAGCTGTTTGACGCCGCCTGATGTGCGCTTTGCTCGGCGTGCTTCTGCACCGCCTCCAGAACGCCTGCCCCGGCGCCCGCCACGGCCTTCGGTGGCCCCTGCATCTTCTGCGGAATCCGCCATGATCTCTTCTCCACTCACCGGGTCCGGTCCGGCACCATGCCGCCAGCATCCCTCGTTAGACCGTGACCCTTATTCACCGAGGGTGAGAAGTGCGCCGCCCGCGAAACGTCTTTCCATCGCTCAGATGCGACGCGCATGCCCTGCCCTCACCTGATGCGACATGAACTGGTAGCCAAAAGCGACGGCACTTGGGTTGACAGCGACATAAAGATTTATTTATATAATAAAACCAGTATGTGATGAAGGAATGCTGGATGACCACGCTTTCCCACCGTGCCTGGACCGCTTCTCAGAACACCGCACCGATTGAAGTGTCGTTCGAGTTCTTCCCGCCTGGTACCCAAAAGGCAGTCGAGCGCCTCCTGAACACTGCAGAGAACCTGGAGCCCTATGCGCCCCGCTTCCTCTCGGTCACTTGCGGTGCCGGCGGCAGCGATGACCTCTCCAGCGATAAGTCCTTTGAAGCCATTCAGACCCTGCGCCGCAGTGTGGATACCAACCTTGCCGCGCACCTCACCTGTGTCGGGCGCAGCAAACGGGAGATCGACCAGCGCGTGCGCGAATATGCGGCAGCCGGCATCCGCCGGATCGTTGCTTTGCGCGGGGATGCACCGGACGGCGAGGCCTTCCGGCCCCACCCTGGCGGTTACGCCAATGCGACCGAACTGGTCGCGGGTATTCGCAAGCTGACCGATCTGGATATCTCGGTGGCCGCCTATCCGGAAAGCCATCCCGATTCGCCCTCAAGAGCCGCCGACATCTACAATCTGAAACAGAAGCTCGATGCAGGGGCCAATCGTGCGATCACACAGTTCTTCTTCGACAACCAGCTGTTTGTGGATTTCGTGGCGGAAGCGCGGGCAGCCGGCATTGATCAACCGATCGTTCCGGGCATCTTGTTGATCGACGATTTTTTCAAGGCCAAGCGGTTTGCGCAGAAGTGCGGCACCAGCGTGCCGGAATGGCTCGAAGGGCGCTTTGCCGGGCTTGAAAATGACCCGGAAACCCATCGGTTGGTGGCCGTCAGTGTGGCCGTTGAACAGGTGCTGGATCTGGCAGCGCAAGGGGTGCGGAAGTTCCATTTCTTCACTCTGAACAAATCCGATCTCGCTGTTGCCGTGTGCCGCAGTTTGGGCCTCGCGCCGGTCCAACAGACGCTTAGAGCCGCATAACGGTTCTTCGGCGCCCTCCGATCGTCGCAATCGGTCTTTTGCGTGTCGCAGTTGCTTCATCGCAGACCGGTCACAATCCTCCATAAGAGCGCCAACTGTTGCTGCTCAGATCTGGAGCTTGATACCCCATGCCACAACTCACCATCGTCTATTGGAGAGACATGCCGGCCCAAGTCATCGTAAAGGCCGGGCGGACCAAGGAAAGCCGCAAGCTGGACGAGCGTTTCGAGCAGGCCATCGACATGGCGGCCATGCGTTCGGGCGCTTCGGAAACGGATGCATATCTCGAAGAATGGCGCCGCGACGTCTCGGACGTTGAGGGGGACATTGTGGAGATTGCCAACTCAACCCAGGCAGCACTGGAAAGCGAATACGACCAAGAGCGGCTGAAGGCTCTGATCGCCAATGGCGGCCACGCAACGGCCTGACCCTACCAAAAGGACACCACTGAAATGACTGAAACCGTTGTCGCCTCCGCCACCAAGGAAGTGGTTCTGGGTTTTGAGCGTCCGTTCTGCGTGATCGGCGAGCGCATCAACCCAACGGGCCGCAAGAAGCTGGCTGCACAGCTGGAGATGGGTGACTTCTCAACCGTTGAGAAAGATGCTCTGGAACAGGTGGCCTGCGGGGCCGATATTCTGGATATCAACTCCGGCGCCGTCTTCTCCAACAAAATGGCCGAAGATCCACGCTATGCGGACAATAACTTCGTCGAACCGCCCCTGATGAAGGAGCTGGTCGAGCGCGTGCAGGCGCTGGTGGATGTGCCGCTCTGCATCGATTCTTCCGTTCCAGGCGCTTTGGAGAACGGTCTGGAGGCCGCAAAAGGCCGCCCCCTCCTCAACTCGGTGACCGGCGAGGAGGAGCGCCTTGAGATCGTGCTGCCGCTGGTGAAGAAGTACGATGTGCCCGTGGTGGCCATCTCTAACGACGACACGGGCATCTCCGAAGATCCTGACGTGCGCTTTGACGTGGCCAAGAAGATCGTGGAACGCGCAGCTGACCACGGCATCCCGGCCTACGACATTGTGGTGGATCCGCTTGTGATGCCCATCGGTGCTATGGCGACAGCCGGCCATCAGGTCTTCACCCTGGTGCGGCGCCTGCGCGAAGAGTTGGGCGTCAACACCACCTGTGGTGCTTCCAACATCTCCTTCGGCCTGCCCAACCGGCACGGTATCAACAATGCCTTTCTGCCCATGGCAGCTGCCCATGGCATGACCTCGGCGATCATGAACCCGCTCCAGCAGGGTGCCAGCGAAGCCAAAATCGCCGCACGGGTGGCCGAGCTCGAAGCGCTGGGCGTTGTGGTTCCTGAGGGCGTGGATCCGGCAGCGCTGGCCCCGCTTATCGGCCTTGGCGCCACGAAGGGAACGCCTTCTAAAGAAATCGAAGCTATCAAGGCTGCCGATTTCCTGTTGAACCACGACCCCGCCGGCGGCGGCTGGATCAAGTTCAACCGGGTCCCGGCGAAACCCGGTCAGGAAGGCGCACGGGGCAACCGCGAAGGGCGTCGTCGGCGCCGGGCGTAACAGCAAGAAAGGGCTGGCATGAGCGATGGCGTGAACACCAAGGAGGCCCTGGTCGTCTTCACCCCGTCCGGCAAGCGGGGCACCTTCGCTCATGGCACACCTCTGCTCAGCGCCGCCCGCGCGCTGGGGGTTGATATTGACAGCGTCTGCGGCGGCCGTGCCATTTGCGGGCGCTGCCAGGTGGATGTTTCCGTGGGCGATTTCGCCAAACATGGGATCTCCTCCAGCGCCAAAAGCCTCACCGACATCACGGCGGTGGAAACCCGCTACGACCAGAAACGCGGGTTGCCAGCAGGCCGGCGCCTGTCGTGCCAGGCCAAGGTTCAGGGCGACATTGTCATCGACGTGCCGCCTGAGAGCCAGGTGCACAAGCAAGTGGTGCGCAAGCGCGCCGAAGCCCGCGTCATCGAGATCGACCCGGTCACCACCCTCCATTACCTGGAGGTGGAAGAGCCTGATATGCATCACCCCTCGTCTGACCTGGAGCGGGTTTACGATGCGCTGCGCGATCAGTGGGACATTCCGCATGTCACCTGCGACATGCGTATTCTTGCGGATCTGCAGCCGGAACTGCGCAAGGGCAACTGGACGATCACAGTCGCGGTGCATCGGCGCCTGCCGGGAGACCTGCCGCAAATCATCGGCGTGTGGCCAGGGTTCCACGATGAGGCCTACGGACTGGCGATCGACGTCGGCTCGACCACTGTCGCTGCCCACCTGTGCGATCTGGCCACCGGCGAGGTGCTGGCCTCTTCCGGGCTCATGAACCCGCAGATCCGCTTCGGGGAAGACCTGATGAGCCGGGTCTCTTATGTGATGATGAACCCGGGCGGCGATGTGGAAATGACGCAGGCCGTGCGCGATGCCATCAACGTGCTGGCCGGCCAGGTGACTGTGGAAGCCGGCATCAACCAGGACGACATTCTGGAAGCGGTGCTCGTGGGCAACCCGGTGATGCATCATCTGCTTTTGGGCATTGACCCGGTGGAGCTCGGCGGCGCGCCGTTTGCCCTGGCCACGGGTCTTGCCGTCACGCGTCCTGCGCGCCAGCTCAACCTGAAACTTCATGGCGGCGCGCATGTTTATGTGCTGCCGTGCATCGCAGGCCACGTGGGGGCGGATGCGGCAGCCGTGGCGTTGTCGGAGAGCCCCCATTTGTCTGACGAGATGACGCTTATTGTCGATGTGGGCACCAATGCGGAGATCATTCTGGGCAACAAAGAGCGTTTGCTCGCCTGCTCCTCACCCACCGGGCCCGCCTTTGAAGGGGCGCAGATCTCCTCCGGCCAGCGCGCCGCGCCAGGCGCGATCGAGCGCGTGCGGATCGACCCTGAGACGCTCGAGCCGCGCTTTCGGGTGATCGGCTGTGATCTGTGGTCCGATGATCCGGGCTTTGAAGCCGCCACCGCGGGAACCGGCGTGACGGGCATTTGCGGGTCCGGGATCATCGAAGTGATGGCAGAGATGTATCTGGCCGGTGTCATCAATCAGGACGGCGTGGTCGACGGCGGACTGGCCGCCAAGTCGCCGCGGGTGCGGGCCGCCGGGCGCACGTTCGACTATGTGCTGCACGAAGGCGAGCAGACCATTGCGGTGACCCAGAATGATGTTCGCGCGATCCAGCTGGCCAAGGCAGCCCTCTATGCCGGCGTGCGCCTGCTGATGGACAAGATGGAGATCGACGCGGTGGAGCGCATCCGGCTCGCCGGGGCGTTCGGCAGTCATATCGATGTGAAGTACGCCATGGTGCTGGGGCTGATCCCCGACTGTACCCTGGAAAAGGTGGAATCGGCCGGTAACGCGGCGGGAACTGGGGCGCGGATCGCGCTTTTGAACAGCGGTGCGCGCGATGAGATTGAGCGCGTGGTGCGCGAGATCGAGAAGATCGAGACCGCCGTAGAGGAACGCTTCCAGGAGCACTTTGTGGAGGCGATGGCG
>JBCDIP010000140.1:0-7022 GCA_038748855.1 Pseudomonadota bacterium | reverse complement strand
CAAACCTCAACCTGCCGGAACTCATCGCCAACCATAATGTGCGCGGAACCCATCCAGATGAAGCGGCGAGGGTGGTTGATCCGGTTTATCTGGCCTCTCTCGGCCAAGCGGCGCTGCCGGCCATCGACAAGGTCCTGGCCGCGCCCGAAGCTTATCAGCTGGAGCACTCCAGTCACTCTAAGATGAGCGCCCTGGCCCTCCTCAAGCGCACCCGTGCACAGTTGGTGCTTCAAGTGCGCCACCAGGAAGCGGACTGGCGCGCCTGGGGCTGGCGCCATGCGCGAGTCAAAGCTTACCTTGATCAGCTCCAAGCCCCAGCTCGGATGCTGCCCTGGCGCGCTTCTCCACATTGAGGGATCTCACCTCGCAGCCAATTGCGCTTTTCCGCGCGTGGCATTATTCATGCGCGCCTGGATGCTATGAACGCTTGGAGATGAGCCCCATGGGATATGTAATCACGCCGCCACCAGCCGCCGTTTTGCCCGTGCGGGGCTCCGCCGATGTGTTTCCGGTGCACCGGATCTACTGCGTTGGGCGCAACTACGCCGCCCATGCGATTGAGATGGGGCATGATCCGGACCGCGAGGCTCCGTTTTTCTTTCAAAAGAACCCGGATAATCTGCTGATCAACGGAGCTGACTTCCCATACCCGCCCAACTCAGAAGATGTGCATCATGAGATAGAGCTCGTTGTGGCGCTGAAATCAGGCGGGAGCGATATTCCCGTGGAAGACGCGATGGACTGCGTCTACGGCTACGCCGTTGGGCTCGATATGACCCGGCGTGATCTGCAGGCCCAGTGCAAGAAGGCCGGGCGGCCTTGGGAAATCGGCAAGGCCTTTGAGCAGTCTGCTCCCTGTGGCGACTTGGTGCCGGCTTCTGAAATCGGGCATCCCGACAAAGGCGCCATCTGGCTTAAGGTCAATGGAGATCTGCGCCAGGAGGGTGATCTCAACCAGCTTATCTGGAAGGTGCCGGAGATCATTGCCTACCTCTCCGGGCTTTTCGAACTTGCACCCGGCGACCTCATCATGTCCGGCACGCCCGCCGGCGTTGCGGCTGTTAATCGGGGCGATGAGATGCACGGCTTTATCGAAGGGGTCGGAGCGCTCAGCGCGAAGGTGGTCTAGGATCTAGTCACTGCCTTCAAACGGCCGTTTTGTGCACAAGTCCTGATTGAGGAACTTGAACCGGTCACGCTTTCGCCTGCCAAACGGCATGATTTTAACTCTATTGCGAAATGTGGCGGCGGACAGGCCGCTCGAGGCATATACCCTAAAGTGTTGATTCCGATGGCAGAGTCCGGCGGCCCTAAAGTCAACCATAAAGGTCGAATCAACTTTCTTAAAATCCCGGTAGGAATTCTCAACAGCCGTTAAGAAGTCGAACTTACGCCCTCTGACAGCCAACCTATGGCCCCCCTCCATGCGCAGCCTCGCGCGGGGATCATCACGACTGTTACGAGAGGGAAATCACACATGTTCGACAACGAGTTCAAGGGCTCCGAAAGGGGCGACACGTTCAATCTTGGCAGCGGCCGGCAATCTGTGGAAGGCAGTGCGGCCAGAGACCGGATCATCTCATACGGCGATGCCGGCGAGCCAGATCCAGCGCAAACCGATGGTGCAGAAGGCCGTTATGGTCCGGCCTTGCCAGAAGGTGCCGGCGACGATGAAGTTGCGGGAGGTGCCGGCGGCGACATCTTCGAATTCCGTGCGCTGCTCAATGCAACCGATGAGGTGAAAGCCCAGCACACGGGCAAGAACGGGGTCGTAAACTGGCGCGGCGTGGCCGGCGAAAATGATGATGTGCATGGCCACTGGGTTGAAGGGTTCGGCAACGACGTCATCCTGGACTACTCCAAGGAGGATTGCGATGAGATCATTATCCGCGGGCACACTGTAGAGATCGCGAGCATCACCTATGGTGAGGACGCAGGCGGCAGCTACTCTCTCATCACCGTCATCAGCCAACAGGGCGACGGTGGCGCTGGCGGGGCCAACACAGAAACCGGCGCACATGATGAGGATCCGCTTGGAACCGTTAAGGTCTACGGCGACAAGGTCACTGAAGCAGATGTGGAGGTCCAGGCCGCAGGCGTCTTTGACGGGGTGGACCAGTTGGCCGAGGCCGACAAACTTGCCGATTACAATGGTGGTACCCAGCACTTCGGCAGCCGGATCAATGGCGAGACCATCCAAACGGCGCCGCTTAGCATCGAGACCAAGGACACCATCACCATAGGCGAGGGTGCCCAAACGGTTATCGCCGGCGCCGGGCGCGATATGCTGGTGAGCTATTCCGATGATGGCGAGCCCGACCCGGCCCAGACCAACGGTGCGGACGGACGGGTCAATCCTGCCGTCCCGGATGGCGAGGCCAATGATGTGCTCATTGGCGGACAGGGAGCCGACCTCTTCGCCTTCAAGCTATTGCTCGATGCCAAGCAGGAGATCTTGGACAAGCACACCCGCGATGATGGCTCCGTGAACTGGCGCAAGGTGGCCGGTGAGAACGAGAACGTTCACGACCACTGGGTCCAAGGCATCGGCGACGACATGATCAAGGACTTCTCCCTGCAGGACGGGGACAAGATCCTGATCCGCGGCCACACGGTCGAAATCCAAGAGATCCAATATGGCGAAGATGAAGGCGGTGATTACTCCCACATCATCTTGCGCTCCCAGCAAGGAGACAATGGCGGCGCTCACGATGAGGATCCCTTGGGGTCCATCAAGGTCTATGGCGACAAGGTCACTGAGGAGGAGATCAAGCTCCAAGCGGCTGGTGTGTTTGACGGAGCGGACAAGCTCGATCAGATCGAGCAAACCCCGAATGCGCCGATTGTGGAGCCGGAGGTTGCCGCTGAACCGACCGCAAATCTCGGAGGCCAAGAGTTTGAAGGCTCAAACCGCGGCAACACCATTGTGTTGGGAAGCGGTCAGCAGACAGCAGACGGTAATGCCGGTTCAGACCGCATCATCTCCTATGGGGATGCCGGCGAGCCCGATCCGGCGCAGACCGAAGGCGCCGAAGGCCGGGTTACGCCGCAAGTGCCGCATGGGTCTGCCAATGACATTCTGACGGGCGGTTCAGGCCGGGACATCTTCGAGTTTCGCGCTCTGCTCAATGCCAAAGCGGAAGTGATCGCTGAACACACCAACAAGAACGGCGCCGTGAATTGGCGCAAAGTGGCCGGCGAGAATGATGATGTGCACAATCACTGGGTCCAGGGCTTCGGGGATGACATCATCACCGATTACACCAAGGCCGATGGTGATAAGATCATCATCCGCGGCCACACGGTCGAGATCGCCAACATCACTTATGGGGAAGATGAAGGCGGTTCTTACTCACTCATCACCGTCATCAGCCAACAGGGCGACGGAGGGGCGGGCGGCGCCAACACGGCCACCGGAGCCCATGACGAAGATCCCCTGGGGACGGTGAAGGTCTATGGTGACAAGGTCGTCGAGGATGACATCAAGGTGCAGGCCGCCGGGGTGTTCGACGGAGTGGATCAACTGGTTCAGGCGGACAAATTGGCCGACTACAACGGCGGCAGTCAGTCCTTCGGAAGCCGCACGGATGGCGAAGAGATCGAAACCGCACCCGGCGCGCTCAAAACCAAGGATTACATCCGCTTAGGCGAAGGCGCTCAGACGGTAAACGCGGGGGCGGGCAATGACACCATCGTCATTTATTCCGACGCTGGCGAACCAGATCCCGCCCAAACCGAAGGAGCGGCCGGCCGGGTAAACCCGCCGGTGGATCCATCCACGGTCAACGACGTTGTGAGCGGCGGCCAGGGTAGGGATGTCTTCAAGTTCAACCTGCTGCTTGATGCCACCGATGAGGTGCAAGCCCAGCACACCCGGTCCGACGGCAGCGTCAACTGGCGCGGCGTAGCCGGTGAGAACGACGATGTGCATTCCCATTGGGTGCAAGGCATTGGCCAGGACGTGATCAAGGATTTCTCCAAACAGGATGGCGACCAGATCATCGTTCGAGGTCATACGGTAGAGATCGCCGACATCACCTATGGTGAGGATGAAAACGGCGATTACTCGCTGGTTATCCTGCGCTCCCAGCAGGGAGACGGCGGTGCCGGCGGGGCCAACACCGAGACAGGTGCCCATGACGAAGACCCCTTGGGCTCCATCATGATCTATGGCGATAAGGTCACCGAAGACGACATTACGGTGCAAGCAGCCGGCGTCTTTGATGGAGCGGACAGGCTGGAGACCATCACCGATGGCGCCGCACCGGTAACCGCCGCCGTAACGCCTTCATCGGGCTTCTACACCGGCACGGAGCGCAGCGATCTAATCATCTCCGGCAGCGGCCAGCAAACCGTCAATGGCGGCAAAGGCTCTGACCGCATCATCTCCTATGGGGATGGCGGGGAACCTGATCCGGCCCAAACCGAAGGCTCCAAGGGCCGGGTCAATCCAGCTCTGGCGGTCGCCATCGCCAACGACGTGTTCAC
Organism: Pseudomonadota bacterium; assembly: GCA_038748855.1. Taxonomy (GTDB): domain Bacteria; phylum Pseudomonadota; class Alphaproteobacteria; order Rhizobiales; family CAJQND01; genus JAAEUE01. The sequence goes on along the minus strand of JBCDIP010000140.1, from coordinate 2,534 downwards.
CGGTGGCCTTGGCCGAGACACGTTCGAGTTCCGGGCCTTGCTGAATGCCAAGGAGGAGGTTCTGGAGGAATACACCCGCGAGGACGGCAGGGTGAATTGGCGCAAGGTTGCCGGCGAGAATGATGAAGTTCACCAGCATTGGGTGGAAGGTTGGGGTGATGACATCATTACCGACTATTCCAAGTCGCAGGGAGATAAGATCATCATCCGCGGTCACACCGTGGAGGTGGACAGCATCACCTACGGTGCAGATGATGGCGGAGAATTCTCCCTCATCTCTGTGATCAGCCAACAGGGCGACGGTGGGGCCGGTGGCTTCAATACCGAAACCGGCGCCCACGATGAAGATCCGCTCGGAACCATCAAAGTCTACGGTGAAAGGGTCACCGAAGACGATCTCCAGGTGAAGGCTGCGAACATCTTCGATGGGATCGATCAGCTTGCCCAGGCCGACACACTTGCCGCCTACAATGGCGGCACCCAAGAGTTTGGCAGCCGCACCGATGGTGCCGAGATTGTCACCTCTGAAGCCTCGGTAAGCACCCGGGATGTGGTTGAAATTGGTGAAGGCGCTCAGACCGTGAATGCCGGCGCAGGCCGCGATACCATTGTCATCTACTCTGATGGCGGTGAGCCTGACCCGGCGCAAACCGAAGGGGCCGAAGGCCGGGTGAACCCGCCGATCCCCGCAGCGTCCTCTGTTGACATCATCAGTGGAGGGCAAGGTCGGGACACGTTCCTGTTCAATCTGCTGTTGGATGCCCAGCAGGAGATCCTGGACAAGCACACCCGGGACGACGGCAGTGTTAACTGGCGCCGCGTCGCAGGGGAAAACGACGAGGTGCATGCCCACTGGGTTGCCGGCATTGGCGATGACGTGATCTTGGACTACTCAGACCAGGACGGCGACCAGATCGTCTTGCGCGGTCATACTGTTGAGGTTGCCGGCATCGAGTATGGAGAAGATGCGGGCGGCGACTATTCCTTGATCATCCTGCGCTCACAGCAGGGCGATAATGGCGGTGCCCATGATGAGGATCCGCTTGGCTCCATCCGGGTCTATGGTGACCTGGTTGAGGAGGATGATCTGAAGGTCCAGTCCAGGGTCTTTGACGGCATCGATAAGCTGGACACGATCGCAGATACGGGTGCGCCCGATCAGTTCGTGCCGCCATTGCTCACCGATGACCTGATCGTCTGAGGGGCAGGTTAGCCAAAGGCGCCGGGTCCTGTTATCAGGGTCCGGCGCAGTTTATTCAGAGGCGAACGCCCTTCTTGCCCGCCAGATCCTGCACAAACTGCCAGGCAACCCGGCCGGACCGCGAGCCACGGGTGGTCGACCATTCAACCGCGCCGGCCCTCAGCTCTTCATCTGAAACGCTCATGCCGTAATGGTCCACATAGCCGCGGATCATCTCAAAGAACTCATCTTGAGAACAATTGTGGAAGCCGAGCCATAGGCCGAAACGGTCGGAGAGGGAGACCTTCTCCTGCACCGCCTCTGAGGGATTGATGGCCGTGGAGCGTTCATTCTCGATCATATCGCGCGGCAGAAGGTGGCGACGGTTGGAGGTGGCGTAGAACAGCATATTGTCCGGACGGCCCTCGATGCCGCCTTCAAGCGCGGCTTTCAGGGATTTGTAGCTCGTGTCGTCGTGGTCGAACGACAAGTCATCGCAAAAGACGATGAAACGGCAATCGGGATGTGCCCTGACGATGGTCATGAGCGTGGGCAGGCTTTCAATATCCTCCCGATGGATCTCCACCAGTTTCAGGGCCGCTCCGCCGGCGCTCACGTCATTGTGGCAGGCTTTCACCAGGGAACTTTTGCCCATGCCCCGGGCACCCCACAAGAGGGCGTTATTGGCCGGCAGGCCTGAGGCAAACCGCTCGGTGTTCTCCAACAACTGATCACGGACCCGGTCGATACCCTTCAGAAGGTTCATCTCCACCCGGTTAACGGCGGGCACCGGCTGCAGCGTACCGGTCGATTGCCACACAAAGGCGCTAGCGGCGTCCAGTTCCGGCGCCTCGGGGGCCGGAGGCGCCAGACGCTCCAAGGCAGCAGCAATCTGTTTCAGAACATCGAGAGTGGCAACATCTGTCATTGGAAGGGGTACTCATGGGTCAGTTGGGCGTCAGGTCAGTGGATAGCGCTTGGGAGGCGGTGCATCAAGCACCAGCCGGTGCGAGGCCTTAACGGTCCACTTTGATGCACGTGATGACACCGTCTTCGGAAAACCAGATCCGTTCCGTCCCATTAGAATGCTGGCCGGCTAGAGAGACAACAAATTCAAACACCACACATCTTTCAGGCTCCAGGATGTAGTCTGCCACGGTCCAATGCACATCCGGGTTACTGGCAAAAAAACCGGTCATCATTGAAAGGATCTCTGTCCGCCCTGTGTATTCGCCGACACCAGTGGAGATATACCGGCAGTCCTTATGAAGCATTGGTTCGATTGCTCTCACATCGCGGGCGTTTGATGCGGCGACGTAAGCTGAAGCCTTTGACACAAGATCTAAAGTGTCAT
>JBCDIP010000139.1:0-7028 GCA_038748855.1 Pseudomonadota bacterium | reverse complement strand
GGTGGGGTCGCCACCCGGTGACCTGTCTGGGCCTGGAGCGTCTTGGCAACTCCCTTTTCTTAGTGTTCTGGGCTGTGTTGGTGACAGTGCCGCTTAGCCTGGTGATCTCAATCGCTGCCGTCATGAACCCGCAAGGGCGGATCGACCGGGCGCTGTCGTTTCTGACTTTGAGTGTCATGTCTGTGCCAGAGTTTGTGGTGGCCTACATGGTTATGTTCTTTTTGGCCGTGGAACTTAACCTGTTTCCGGCCTACACCATGCATGCGCTCGATTTGCCGTTTTGGGAACGGCTATACGCTTGTGTCCTGCCTGTGCTGTCGCTGATCTTCGTCACCGTAACTCCAATGTTCAGGCTAACCCGCGCAGCGCTCTTGAGGATCTTGGACAGCGACTACATCGAGATGGCCGAACTGAAGGGTCTCAGCCGCCGCCGCATTATGTTGGCGCACGCCTTTCCCAACGCCATCGGTCCCATCTCGAATGCCACGGTTCTGTCCCTTGCCAATCTTTTTTTTGGCCTTGTGATCATTGAGATTGTCTACTCTTACCCAGGCCTTGGCACACTCCTTGTGCAGGCGGTTCGGGTTCATGACATGCCGCTGGCCCTTGGCTGCGGGATTATCTCAGCCGTGATCATCATCGCCTTGAACTTCCTGGCCGACAGCGCCTCGATCCTGACCAACCCGCGGCTTCGCTATCGATAAGTGAGGTCGAGCGCATTTGAAGCGCAATCGAAAGAGCGATTGATTGCCAATGGCACTGCCCGAACCCCCGTTTGAAGGCTCCTGCCTATGCGGAGCCGTAAAGGTCCGCATCACAGAACCGCCCCTTCTTACGATGGCGTGTCATTGCCACGACTGTCAGAAAATGAGCGCGAGCGCCTACTCCCTCGGGACGCTGTTTCCGAGCAGCGGGTTCTGCTGCTCGGGCGAGCTCATCAGAGGTGGTCGCGGCTCAGGCGCGCGGACGCACTATTACTGCAAGTCGTGCCTGAGCCTCGTCTATACCCAGGTCGAAGGGGCAGACGATCGCATCAATTTACGGACATCCATGCTGAACGAGGCGGCCTTGTTCGAGCCGTTCGTTGAACTGATGACGGATGAGAAAATGCCATGGGCTGATGTGCCAGTCGTCCATAGCTTCAATCGATTTCCAACCTCGGCCGATGAGCTTAAGTCGCTCTTGGAGGAATATGCAAAGCTTTGAGTTCCAGTCGGGAATGACAAGAGGGGAGATGCCGGCCCCTGCGCGCGCAAGGTTGCAGCTGGATGCTTTCCGCATCCTGCAAACGGCGCTATCACTGGGATGGAAGGAGACAGAGCCCCATGTCCTCATCTCAAGTCGAACAGATCCGCGCGCTCTTAAAGAGCATCGAAACGGGCGACCCCGAACCCATTGCCGTTGTCAATGAGGCCAAGTACATCCAGCATAATCCGCAAACCCATGAAGGCAGCGAAGGGCTTGCCGCACTCTTTGCCCGCCTGTCGAAAACCCAACCCCGGGTTAACATGGTCCGCGGCTTTGAAGATGGCGCGTTTGTCTTCGCCCACATGGAGTATGACTTTGCCAGCCGCAAAATCGGCTTCGAAATGTTCCGCTTTGAAGACGGCCAAGCGGTCGAGCATTGGGATAATATCCAAGAACGCCAGGGCCCAAACCGGGCTGGCCACTCAATGGTGGATGGCCCCACCGAAGCGGAGGATCTCGACCAAACCGAAGCCAACCGCGCTGGCGTCCGCGCCTTCGTGGAGACCGTCTTGATCACCGGGAAGCTGGACCGGCTCGGCGAGTTTATCGATGCGGGTCAATACACCGAGCACAATCCCCGGCTGGACGATAATCTGAACACGCTGCACGCCGCGCTCGCCGAGCGTGACGAGCAGGGCGCGCGCAGCATCCAATATGAGCGCCTGCACCGCGTGCTGGCCCAAGGGAACTTTGTTCTGACCGCCTCAGAGGGCAGGCGCGGCGACGTGCATTCGGCCTTCTACGACCTCTTTCGCCTGAGGGACGGCAAGATAGTCGAACACTGGGACACGACTGAAAAAATCGCACCTAAGGATCAGTGGAAGAACGATAACGGCAAATTCTAGCTGACCGCTTTCACCTCCAGCCGGCGGGCATGCAAGATCGGCTCAGTGTACCCACTGGGCTGCTCAGCGCCCTTGAACACAAGATCACACGCGGCCTGGAAAGCGATGCTGGCCGCATAGTCCGGCGCCATGTTGGAGTAGGCCGGATCACCCGCGTTCTGGCCATCCACCACAACGGCCATGCGCTCCAAGGTCTCGCGCACCTGCGCTTCAGAGCAAATGCCGTGATGTAGCCAGTTGGCAATGTGCTGGCTGGAGATGCGGAGAGTGGCGCGGTCTTCCATCAAGCCCACATCATTGATGTCCGGCACCTTGGAGCAGCCAACGCCTTGGTCCACCCAGCGCACCACATAGCCAAGGATGCCTTGGGCGTTGTTGTCGAGCTCTTGCTGAATGGCGTCCGGCGTCCAGTTGGGCCGTTCGGCCAGGGGAATGGAGAGAATATCATCGAGGCTCGCCCGGCCGCGCGATTGAATCTCGGCTTGGCGGTCCGCAACAGAAACCGTGTGATAATGGGTTGCGTGAAGCGCAGCGGCTGTGGGTGAAGGCACCCAAGCCGTATTGGCGCCAGCGGTCGGGTGACCAATCTTCTGCTCCAGCATGTCCGCCATCATGTCCGGCATGGCCCACATGCCCTTGCCGATTTGAGCATGACCGCTGAGGCCGCACTCCAGACCGATATCCAAGTTCCAGTCCTCATAGGCCTGGATCCACGCAGCGGCCTTCATGTCGCCTTTGCGCAGCATGGGTCCAGCTTCCATGGAGGTGTGAATTTCATCGCCTGTGCGGTCCAGGAAGCCGGTGTTGATGAACACCACGCGGCTGGAGGCCGCGCGGATGCATTCTTTCAGGTTCACCGTGGTGCGGCGTTCCTCGTCCATAATGCCCATCTTCATGGTGTTGGGCGCCATGCCAAGCGCTTGCTCCACCCGGCCGAACAGTTCAGAGGCAAAGGCCACCTCCTCAGGTCCGTGCATCTTGGGCTTCACCACATACATGGACCCGGTGCGGCTGTTCATGTTTCCACCGTCCGGCCCGATGTCGTGCAGCGCAATAGCGGCTGTAACAGCTGCATCAATCAGGCCCTCAAAGACCTCATTTCCATCCCCGTCCAAGATGGCAGGGTTGGTCATCAGGTGACCCACATTGCGCACCAGCATCAAACTGCGACCATGCAGGGTGAGGCTAGTCCCGTCGGGCGCCGAGTAGGACCGGTCAGCGGCCATAGTGCGCTGAACGGTTTGCCCGCCCTTGCTGAACGAAGAGGCAAGATCACCTTTCATCAAGCCCAGCCAGTTGCGATAGGCCTCCACCTTGTCTTCGGCATCCACGGCGGCGATGGAATCTTCCAGATCCATAATAGTCGTGATGGCGGCTTCGATGATCACATCGGCACGGCCCGCCGGGTCGCTCTGGCCCACCGGGTGCGTCCGGTCGATCACCAGTTCGAAGTGCAGATTGTTGTTCTTGATCAAGATGGAAGAGGGGCTGTCGGCCTCGCCCTTGTAGCCAGCGAACTGACCGGGGGTGGCAAGGCCGGTGGTGCCGCCGCCGGTGAGCGACACCTCAAGCTTGCCAGCAGAGACCGAGAAGCCCGCAACATCGCCGTGGGCAGCGCCATCAAGCGGCGCGGCGCCGTCAAGAAACTGGTTGGCCCAAGCAATAACGCGGGCGCCGCGCACTTCGTTGTATCCGCCGGCGCGCTCTGCGCCACCGTCTTCGGAGATTGCATCGGTCCCGTAAAGAGCATCATAGAGGCTCCACCAACGGGCGTTGGCGGCGTTGAGCGCAAAGCGGGCATTCATGACAGGCACAACAAGTTGCGGGCCTGCAATGTGGGCGATTTCATCATCCACATTCTGGGTGTCCACCGAAAAGGCCTCGCCTTCAGGGACCAGATAGCCAATTTCTTTCAAGAAGGTCCGGTACGTGCCAAGGTCGAAGCCCGGATTGGCCTTGTGCCATGCGCTGATCTTGGTTTGCAGATCACTGCGCTTTTCCAATAGTGCGCGGTTCTTTGGCGTCAAGTCCGCGACGATCTCATCCAACGCACTCCAAAATTGATCAACCGCGACGCCAGTGCCTGCAAGGGCTTCTTCATTGACGAAATCATAAAGCGGTTTGGCAACGCTCAAACGGCCCGAATTAACCCGCGTAGACATGCTGCGGTACTCTCCTCAGATGGGGGTTGGACGAATATGTTCGGAGGGGCAAGAACACCATCAACACCATGGGCTCAAGGCCTCTTCCCACTCTATGGAATCTCACCTCACTTTGTGAGAGCTTCCGGCTTAGGCCCGCCAGTGGCCCAGTCCAAAAGCTCCACAGTGTGTACGACCGGAATGCCGGTCCCCGAGGCGATCTGGGTCATACAGCCAATGTTGCCGGCGGCGATAAGATCAGGCTGCGTGCTTTCGATGTTGCGCACCTTGCGCGTGCGCAGGCGCGCAGCAATGTCTGACTGCATGATATTGTATGTCCCCGCCGAGCCGCAGCACAGATGGCCTTCCGGAGGGTCCATCACCTGAAAGCCACACGCTTGCAGCAGGGCTTTTGGCTGAGTGCGCACCCGCTGGCCGTGCTGCAAAGAGCAAGCCGAATGGTAGGCCACACGCAGGGGCTCTTTAGCGCCGGGGTCCGGCAGATCAAGCTCACTCAGATATTCCGTGATGTCCTTGGTGAGCTCTGACACCCGCTTGGCTTTTTCGGCGTGAGCTTCATCATGGGCCAGCATATGGCCATAGTCTTTCACTGTCGTTCCGCAGCCCGACGTGTTGATGAGGATGGCATCCAAGCCTTCTCCGTCAATCTCCGCGCTCCAAGCTGTAACGTTTGTTGCGGCTTTGGCGTGACTGTCCGCTTCCTTGCCCATGTGGTGGGTTAGAGCGCCGCAACAGCCAACACCTGTTGGCACCACCACTTCGATGCCCAGCCGGTTGAGGAGACGGACTGTGGCCTCGTTAATGCCCGGATTGAGCACGGGCTGAGCGCAGCCGGTGAGGAGGGCCACGCGGCCCTTGCGCGGGCCGTCCGGACTGAATGTGCCTGGCTTGCAGGTTGGTGTGGTCGGCGCGGATTTGGCGGGAGCAAGCTCCAGCATGGCGCCTAGGGGTTTCAGAGGACCGATGGCTTTGAACAGGCCCGCAAAGGGGCGAGCGAGCCGGGCCATGATGAGGGAGGATTTGAACAGGGTCTTGTTGGGCAGCACAATCTCCAAGAGCTTGCGGATCATGCGGTCAGCCAGAGGGCGCTGATAATTCTGCTCGATGTAGGCCCGGCCGTGATCCACAAGGTGCATATAGTTCACGCTGGCCGGGCAGGTGGTCATACAGGAAAGGCACGACAGGCACCGGTCCACATGTTTCACCACCCCAGCTGTCGGGGCCTTGCCGCTCTCCAGCATCTCTTTGATGAGATAGATCCGCCCACGCGGGCTATCCAACTCGTCGCCCAATTCCACGTAGGTGGGGCATGTCGCGGTACAAAAGCCGCAATGAACGCAGTTGCGCAAAATGGATTCAGAATGAGCAAACTGCGGATCGGCCATTTGCTTGAGCGAGAAATTGGTTTGCATCGGTCTTTGTTCTCTTACGCACTCGCGTACATGCGGCCAGGGTTGAGAATGCCTTTGGGATCGAACGCCGCCTTAACATTCTGCGTGATGAGTGCGAGGCCGGGTTCGGGTGGCTGGAACACATCAACTGCCGCTCTGATCGCCTGCGGGGCCCGGATCAGCGTGGCATGGCCGCTTGTCTGTGCCACGGCGGCACGGACGATCTGTTCTGAAGCGTTGTCCGCTTCAGGCACCTCACACCAGATCAGCCCTCCTGCCCAATCGAAGAACCACCGCGCCTCGCACCTGTCCGCAATGTCGGCAGCCACTTTCGCCCCGTCCATTGGCGGGACTGAAAGCCGCCAAACCGGTCTGTCCGATCCATTGGCGAAGAAGCTGACATCTCGGATAGAGCGCCACAGATCCTTCGATGCGTCGGTGTCCAATTTCTCAGACGAACCCAAGTCTTTCAGCAGCTCGGCCAGTTTCTCCAGGCGGTACTCCACCGATGGACCGATGCCTTCGATGCGGAACACGGTGGCAGCGTCACCCAAAAGACCTTGAGGCATATGAGCTGCGCCAGATACTTCGCAGGACGACTGGAAAGCCCTCGACATGGCGTCAACGGCCACCTCATCGCTCAGCCCCTCCAGGGCAAAACTCCTTTCGGTTTCCGCCGCCGGCAGCACCTTGAGTGTGATGTCTGAGAGCACGGCGAGCGTTCCCCAAGAACCGGCAATGATCTTCGGCAAATCGTACCCGGTCACATTCTTGACCACACGGCCCCCTGACTTGAACGACTCGCCCCGCCCCGAAACCCCGGAGAAGCCTAAAAAATGGTCGCGCACAGCTCCTGCCTTAATGCGCCGCGGCCCTGCCAGATTGCTGGCCACCATACCGCCGAGTGTGCCTGGCCCACTTGCGCCCAGCAAGGCGGATAGGTCTGGCGGTTCAAAGGCAAATTCCTGGTTCTTATCCCGCAGCAACTGTTCGACCTCGGCGCGCGGCGTTGCGGCATGGGCCGACAGGACGAGTTCCTCTGGCTCATAAAGAGTGACGCCGGTAAGGGCGGACAGGTCCAGAGTGAACTCATGCTGAGCAGGCCGGCCGATCTCGTGCTTCGTTCCCAGGCCAATGATGTCCAGCGGCTTTTCTTCAGCCACGGCCCATTTTACGGCATCGTGGAGCTGTGCGGCATCTTCTGGTTTGAGGGTAGACGACATCTGCTGGGCTCAAAATCTGGGAATGTCCGGGAAGGGCACTTGGCCTCGGTGAATGTGCATGCGGCCGAGTTCCGCGCAGCGGTGGAGTTCGGGAAACACTTTGCCCGGGTTCAACAGCCCGTCCGGATCGAATGCGCATTTGACCCGTTGCTGATGGTT
>JBCDIP010000138.1:0-7034 GCA_038748855.1 Pseudomonadota bacterium | reverse complement strand
CCGCAGCAGGAGCAGGAGCCGGTGCTTCAGGGGCAGCTGGCGCAGGCGCCTGAGCGGCGGGTGCTGCAGCAGGAGCAGCAGAAATGGCCGAAGCGTCTTCGCCCTCCTCCAGAAGGACGGCGATGACCTCATTGACCTTCACCGCATCTGTGCCTTCGGCAATCAGGATCTTGCCAACGGTGCCTTCGTCGACCGCTTCCACTTCCATGGTGGCTTTGTCGGTCTCAATCTCGGCCAACAGGTCGCCGGAGGAGACGGTGTCGCCTTCCTTGACCAGCCATTTGGCGAGCTTGCCCTCTTCCATGGTGGGCGAGAGCGCGGGCATTGTGATGTTGATAGGCATTTCGTCAGACCTCGCCGGCTCAGATGTAGAGAACTTGTTTTGCTGCAGCGACCACCTCGTCCACGTGAGGCAGTGCGAGCTTCTCAAGGTTTGCCGCATAAGGCATGGGCACATCCTTTCCGGCCACCCGCGTGACGGGGGCATCGAGCCAATCAAAGGCCTCAGAAGACACGTGCGCAGCGATCTCTGCACCGATGCCGCATGTGGGCCAGCCTTCCTCGACGGTCACCAAGCGGTTTGTCTTCTGCACCGAGGCGATAATCGTCGCCATATCCATGGGGCGCAATGTCCTAAGATCGATAACCTCTGCGGAAATCCCCTCGCCGGCCAGCTTTTCGGCTGCTTCCAGGGCATAGTTCATGCCGATGGAGAAGGAAACGAGGGTCACGTCCGTGCCTTCCTGAGCGATCCGGGCCTTGCCGATAGGCACCACCCAGTCATCCAGCTTGGGCACATCGAAGGAGCGGCCATAAAGGATTTCGTTTTCCAGGAAGATCACCGGGTTCGGATCGCGGATCGCCGCCTTTAAGAGGCCCTTCGCATCAGCTGCGGTGTAAGGCGCGACAACTTTGAGGCCGGGCACGGAACTGTACCAGGCCGAATAGTCCTGGGAATGCTGAGCGCCGACGCGCGCGGCCGCCCCGTTTGGCCCGCGGAACACGATGGGGCACCCCATCTGACCGCCGGACATATAGAGGGTTTTGGCGGCGGAGTTGATGATGTGGTCGATCGCCTGCATGGCGAAGTTGAAGGTCATGAACTCCAGAACCGGCTTCAGACCAGCAAAACCTGCACCAACCGCAATGCCGGTGAACCCGTGTTCGGTAATGGGCGTGTCGATCACGCGCCGGTCGCCAAACTCGTCCAGCAAACCTTGGGTCACTTTGTAGGCGCCCTGGTATTCAGCCACCTCTTCGCCCATGACGAAGACCGCATCATCTGACCGCATCTCTTCGGCCATGGCATCGCGCAAGGCTTCTCGGACAGTCATGGACACCATTTCAGTGCCTGCCGGAATATCAGGATCAGCGGGCACGGAAACTTCCACCGGTTGAGGCGCCGCCGCCGCGGGGGCTGGCGTAGGTGCGGGCTCGGGCGCGGCCTCTGCGGCGGGCGCAGCGAGCGGGGGCGGAGCAGCAGATGCGGCCTCGGCAGCAGATGCGTCTTCGCCTTCGGCCAGAACGATGGCGATCGGTGTATTCACCTTCACCCCTTCTGAGCCTTCGGCCACCAGGATCTTGCCCACGGTGCCTTCGTCCACGGTTTCCACTTCCATGGTCGCCTTGTCGGTTTCAATCTCCGCGATGATGTCACCGGAGGTGATTTGATCGCCCTCTTTTACCAGCCATTTGGCAAGGGTGCCCTCTTCCATGGTGGGGGACAGGGCGGGCATGAGAATTTCAACAGCCATTTCTTACAACTCCCCGCTTACGCATCGACCAGTACATCGGTCCAGAGTTCGGACGGATCGGGTTCACGATCCGTTTGTGCAAACTCTGCGGCCTCCGTGACGATGGCACGAACTTCTTTGTCGATTTCTTTGAGATCGGCCTCGGATGCCGTGCCGTTCTCGATCATCCGACTTTTCACTTGCTCAATAGCGTCGTGTTCCTGACGCATCTTCTGAACTTCTTCCTTGGAGCGGTATTTGGCCGGGTCCGACATGGAGTGGCCCCGGTACCGATACGTCCGCATCTCCAGGATGTAAGGTCCATTGCCTTCGCGGCAGTGAGCGAGTGCCTTGTCGCTGGCCGCTTTCACCGCGCGCACGTCCATGCCGTCCACCTGCTCGCCCGGAATACCGAAGGCTGCGCCGCGGGCAAACATTTCTTCCGACTTCGCCGCTGACCGTTTCACGGCAGTCCCCATGGCGTAGCCATTGTTCTCAATCACGAAGATCACCGGCAGCTTCCAGATGGAGGCCATGTTGAAGCTCTCATAGACCTGGCCCTGGTTTGCGGCGCCCTCCCCGAAGAAGGTCAAAGACACGTTGTCGTTGTCCAGATACTTGTTGGCAAACGCCAGCCCGGCCCCAAGCGGCACTTGGGCGCCCACAATGCCGTGACCGCCATAAAAGTTCTTTTCGCGGCTGAACATGTGCATGGAGCCGCCCTTGCCCTTGGAGTAGCCGCCCTGGCGGCCTGTGAGTTCAGCCATCACACCCTTGGCGTCCATACCGCACGCCAGCATGTGGCCGTGGTCGCGGTAGGAGGTGATCATCTGATCGCCCTCCTTAATGGCCATCTGCATGCCCACGACAACGGCTTCCTGGCCGATATAGAGGTGGCAAAAACCACCGATCAGGCCCATGCCGTACATCTGACCGGCTTTTTCCTCAAAGCGGCGGATCAGCAGCATCTCTCGATACGCGTGCAGATCCTGTTCTGGAGTGAACGCAGTATCAGATTTCTTTGTCGCTGACTTTGTCTTGCGCGCGGCCATCAAACGCCTCCTTGTCATTCACCGGATTTGCCCACCACCTTACTAGGCCCAGGCAAAAAATGGAAGAAGGCGAAATTCGGGTAAAACTCTGTTTTAAAACAGATTTATTCTTTTTAACTTGATTTCAGTTAAATTATTATACTTATTGATTAACGGATCCGGTTGGCAGGTAGATGATAAGCTCGTCTGGATGCGAGTGATGGAGCATTTTCCGGGCCTGAACGCCCAAAAGATCAGGGTCCAAAGCCTGGGCGCGCAATAGCGCTACCTTGCGCGAGAGGGTTTCGCGCTCAGCCACGAGGTCATCCAACTCGCTTTTGGCTTTCTTGATCTGTCTTTCCGTCTTGGCAATCTGTTGCTCACCGCGCTTGCCCTCTTCGCTGGCCGTGTGGAACCAGAAGAGCACACCCGCGCACAGGCACGGAAAGATCAGGCGTGTCAGAAACAGTTTCATTAGCCCCAGGCGCATGGCGACGGTTGGATGCGTCACTCTTCACGCCGTAAGGTTAACAAGTGCTTTATAGCCGCCTCATCCGCGCAGGATTGAGCGGCTGGCATAAACTGCACGGGCGCCCAATTCCTCTTCGATGCGGATCAGCTGATTGTACTTGGCCGTGCGGTCAGAGCGCGCCAGGGAGCCTGTTTTGATCTGACCGCAATTGGTGGCCACCGCCAAGTCGGCAATGGTGGTGTCTTCGGTTTCCCCTGAGCGGTGGGACATGACGGCGGTGTACCCTGCCCCATGCGCCATCTCGATTGTCTCCAAAGTCTCGGTCAGTGAGCCGATCTGGTTCACCTTAACGAGGATCGAGTTGGCGATGGACTGGTCAATACCCGACTTGAGGCGCTTGGTGTTGGTGACGAAGAGATCATCGCCCACCAGCTGACACTTATCACCTACGGCCTCGGTGAGAGCTTTCCAGCCGGCCCAATCATCCTCTGCCATGCCATCCTCAATCGATATGATGGGATAGCGCCCCACAAGATCGGCCAAATAGGCCGCCATTTCATCTGCATCGAGCGACTTACCCTCGCCTTTGAGTTCGTAACGTCCGTTCTCAAAGAACTCCGTGGAGGCGCAATCGAGAGCCAGATAGACGTCCTCACCCGGCCGGTAGCCTGCCCGTTCAATGGACGACATGATGAAATCCAGGGCCGCTGACGCTGAGCCGATATTGGGGGCAAAGCCGCCCTCGTCGCCCACATTTGTGTTGTGACCTGCCTCAGACAGGCCCTTCTTCAAAGTGTGAAACACCTCTGAGCCCATGCGCACGCCTTCAGCACAGGTGGCGGCCGAAACGGGCATGATCATGAACTCCTGAATGTCGATCGGGTTGTCGGCATGTTCCCCGCCGTTGACGATGTTCATCATCGGCACAGGCAAGGTGACCGCGCTCTCGCCGCCGACCTGATGATAGATCGGTACACCGTTGGATGCGGCTGCTGCACGCGCAACGGCCAGGGAGACCCCCAGAATGGCGTTCGCGCCCAGGCGTCCTTTGTTCTCGGTTCCATCCAGATCGATCATCTTAACGTCAATCGATGCTTGATCATTGGCGTCCATGCCCACAATCGCGTCTGCGATCTCGCCTTTCACATTGGCCACGGCATTCCCAACACCCTTGCCCAGGAACCGGCTCTTGTCGTTGTCCCGCAGCTCTACCGCTTCATGGGCACCGGTGGAGGCCCCTGAGGGCACGATGGCCCGGCCCAGTGTGCCGTCGTCCAAATGGACGTCTGCCTCGACGGTTGGATTGCCGCGGCTATCTAAAACTTCGCGCGCGGTGATTGACTTTATGTTCGACATGGGGTGGCCTCTAGCTGGGGGGACGAGTTGTGCTGGCTTCTAACGGGCTGGCGCGTGTTTGTGAACAGGCCCAGGTGTCGCGCTGAATGGCACACATCTTGCGGCCGAAGCTCACCTGTGGACTTGAGCTTTGATGATTATGAGTAACACATTCGAAAACGGCCGGCCGGCCTCTGCGTTGCGGACCCCCACCCTGACCGATTGGCTGGAGGAAAGCAGGCTATATCCCCATGCAGTCTCCGCCCTGAAAAGCTGGCGCCATCGGTCTGATAGCTATCATGACGTCTACGGACCTCACTATTTTGAGACACTTGAGAGGACCAGTTGGGAGACCGCACCGGCCATTGCGCGCTCCATCGTGGAACATCTGAACCCTGTGCGTGTTGTAGATCTGGGCTGCGGCACCGGAAACCTGATCGATAATCTGCGGTGTCTGGGCGTTAAGGCTGTCGGAGCGGACTTTTCAGACTATGCGCTCAAATATTGCGAAAAGCGCTGCTTGGATGTGAAGAAGATCGACTTCACCGACGCAGATGCGATCCGCAGCCCGCTCGGACGATTTGACCTGGCGATCAGCCTTGATGTGGCGCACCAGTTGCCCAAGCATGCCGCCATCTCGCATGTGGCCTATCTGTGTCACCATGCAGACCGCGTGATCTTCTCAGCGCCCTCTTGTGCGAGCGATCTCCTGCCGAAATGTGCCCGGCCGCTCGAGTTCTGGATGGAGCAGTTCGAGGCCAGAGACTTTGTTCTGGACTACGCTCTTTCATCCATTTTCAAGGTGGAGTGGCCGGAACCAGCGGCAGAGCCGGTGCGTTCACGCCGCCCGCTTCTGTTCCAGCGTGGGAATTGGTAGACCGGCCTAGTGGCCTTTGGCGAGCCGGTCGAAGGCCATCAGCCGTTCAACCAGGCCGTCCATCTCATCCAACGGAACCATGTTGGGTCCATCGGACGGTGCCGTCTCCGGCTCCTGGTGCGATTCCATGAACACCGCCGCCACGCCCACGGCCACCGCGGCTCTGGCGAGCACAGGGACGAATTCGCGCTGACCGCCTGATGTAGTCCCCTTACCACCGGGCTGCTGCACCGAATGGGTTGCGTCAAACACCACCGGGCAGCCCGTTTCAGCCATTTGTGGCAGGGCGCGCATGTCGGTGACCAACGTATTGTAGCCAAAGCTGGCACCGCGTTCGGTAAGGAGCACATCGGAACAGCCTGAGCCGATGAGCTTGGTGACCACATTTGCCATGTCCCAAGGCGCCAGGAACTGGCCCTTCTTGACGTTCACCGGCCGGCCGGTTGCGGCGGCAGCCACAAGCAGGTCGGTTTGACGGCATAAGAAGGCCGGGATCTGCAGAACATCCACCACCTCGGCCACCTCGGCGCATTGCTCACGCTCGTGCACATCGGTGAGCACCGGGATTTGCAGCTCGTCGCGCAAATCCTTGAAGATGGCCATGGCAGCATCCACCCCTGGCCCGCGGCCAGAGCTCAACGAGGTGCGGTTCGCCTTGTCAAAGGAGCTTTTGTAGATGAAGCCTGCCCCATGCTTGGCGCAGATTTCCTTCAACGCTCCGGCCATGTGAAAGGCGTGGTCGCGGGTTTCCATGGCGCAAGGGCCCGTGATCAAGGTGAGCGGCTGGTCGTTGGCGATGGACACCTGAGCGTTGTCGCCGACCTTCACGGTGCTGTTGGGTTTAGACATGAGCACTGATTAGCCCCTCCCCCCGTTGGGTGCAATGGATAAGGTTTCCCTTCTAGTGCGGGCCATCTTGCGCTATGCAAACGGCCTTATCAGCAATGGAACGCGATGATGAAGCCGATACACGTGATTGGAGCCGGGCTTGCTGGGTCTGAAGCTGCATGGCAGGCAGCTGAGGCCGGCGCTGAGGTGATCCTGCACGAAATGCGCCCAGAGCGCGGCACTGATGCCCACCACACGGGCAAGTATGCCGAACTGGTTTGTTCCAACTCATTCCGCTCTGATGATCACGAGAGCAATGCGGTCGGTGTCCTGCACCAAGAGATGCGCCTGGCGGGCTCGTTGATCATGAGTGCAGGCGATGCGCACAAGCTGCCAGCCGGCGGCGCCTTGGCCGTAGACCGGGAAGGCTTCTCCGAAGAGGTCACCCAGCGCATCTCTGATCATCCCCGTATCCAGGTGGAGCTCGGCGAGGTTGCGGGCCTGCCCCCAGAGGACTGGACGAATGTCATCATCGCCACCGGCCCTCTCACCTCACCGGCGCTCAGCGATGCCATCTCGGCCTTGACCGGTGAGGAGGATCTGGCGTTCTTCGATGCCATTGCCCCCATCGTGCACCGGGACAGTATCGATATGTCCAAGGCCTGGTTCCAGTCGCGCTATGACAAGGCGGGACCTGGAGGCACGGGCGCGGACTACATCAATTGTGCGCTGAGCGAAGCGCAGTACAACGCCTTCAT
>JBCDIP010000137.1:0-7130 GCA_038748855.1 Pseudomonadota bacterium | reverse complement strand
CAGCGCAGGCCGACGTTGCGGTTGAAGAGATCTCAAAATCAAAGGGTGAAACCCAGGACCTCAACAGGACATACCCGGAAGAGTTTGTCGTCGATGCAGCATACAAGGCGAGCATGCCGGACCTGCAAAACGGGCCTGAGAGCCTCATCAAGGGCGCGAAGCGGGAGATTCAGCACGTAGGTATTTCTAACTTCCGGCTCCCGCTTGCCCATCGGACCAAAAGCGGCGCACCCGTAACGCTTGAGACGTCCGTTACCGGTTCGGTCTCCCTGGAGGCCACGAAAAAAGGCATCAACATGAGCCGTATTATGCGCTCGTTCTACAAGCATGCAGATGAACCATTCGACCTGAACGCCATGGAACAGGTTCTGGAGCAATATCTCGATGACCTTGAGAGCTTTGATGCCCGTCTCCAGCTGGCCTTCCGCTTCCCGATGATTAAGCGCTCTTTGCGTAGCCAGTTGGAGGGCTACCAGTATTACGATGTTGCCTTCGAGGTGATCCGCCAGGGAGAGGACACAGCACGCATCATTCATCTCGACTACGTGTATTCGTCCACCTGCCCGTGCTCTCTCGAGCTCTCCGAGCATGCACGAAGAGAACGTGGCCAGATCGCCACGCCGCATTCCCAACGCTCAGTCGCGCGGATCTCAGTTAAGGTTGAGCAGGACCAAGACATCTGGATCGAAGACTTGGTTGAGATGTGCACCACCGCTATTCCCACTGAGACCCAAGTCATGGTCAAGCGGGAAGACGAGCAGGCGTTTGCCGAGCTGAACGGTTCAAACCCGATTTTCGTGGAAGATGCCGTTCGCTTGATGAGCGAGAGCCTCGAAGGTGACAAACGGGTCGGCGATTATCGCATTTTAGCCAGCCACCAAGAGTCCCTCCACAGCCATGATGCGGTATCTATCCTGACTCACGGCAAAACGTTCGAACAGTCGAGCTACGACCCCCGGCTGTTCGCGTCACTCATTCACGTGGGCTAAATTTGAGGCTGGTGGCCAACCAAATGGTCACCGCCGTCCAACGCAATGATCTGCCCTGTCATCGCTTTCTGAGAAACGAGAAAACGCAAAGCTTGGCACACTTCAGACAATGAAGCGGGCCGTTGCAGAGGCAGGCGCGAACAACGCTCGCGGAACTCTTCAATCGTCTGACCTTTGGGCGGCAGCGTGGGGCCAGGTCCAATCGCGTTCACGCGGATCCTTGGTGCAAGTTCTTGAGCCAATGTCCGCGTAAGCGTCCACAACCCTGACTTAGAGAGTGTATACGTCATATGTCGCGGCGTGGGATTGAGCACCCGGGAATCCAGCATGTTCACGATGAGACCGCTTTGGTGTTCAGGCAGAAGCTCCACAAACTTCTGACACATAATAAGGGGCGCTCTCAGATGAAGATCCATGTGCAATGCAAACGATTCAGGCGTTGCTGAGGCAGCGTCATCCCATTCGAAGACGGATGCGTTGTTAATGAGCAGTCCGATCGGTCCAAGCATTCCGCTGGCCCGCTCCAAAAGGCTGGAGGCCTCTGCCTCATCCAGCAAGTTACCGCAGACGATCTCAGCTGTGCCGCCACCGGTCCGTATGTGATCCCTCAGCCGCTTCACCGCATCTTGTGATCCGTTGTAATGGAGAACCACAGGCCACCCCGCGCGTGCCAAATCCTCTGCAAGGGCTCTGCCCAGGCGGTGCGCTGCACCGGTGACCAATGCTGCACCTGTCTGCGGCGAAGGAGCAATATAAGGGTCTGCAAAGACAATCGTGTCTTCTAAGGTCGACAGTGTGGTCATGCTGAGGTCGTCTTTCTTGGGATGGGCTTCTTAGGGGCCCGAACGTTCATGCCAAGCCGTGTCTTGTTATTTGAACGCTCTGTGAGGTGCCTTGGATCAACGGCGCTCATTGATGCGCTGCCAAAGAGAGCAAATGGGCGCGGCAGCCAGTAAGGATGAGCATCGCGGTAGCGTTGCCATTCTTGCCCGAACCCCTGAGCAAATCTCTTTTCCTTGGCCAAAGGTCCCAAGAGGCAATAGGCGGTCAATACGATCGCAACCAGCAACTGATCGGGTGTCCAAATGGGGACGCACCAGGTGGTCAACGCAAAAGCCACATAAATCGGTTGGCGCACCACCTTGAACAGGCCCTTAGTAGGCATCGGTGGAAACTGCGGTTTCACGCCTCGCAGGAGCGACATCCATCCAAGCAGCCCGGACTGAACCTCCGCACCGGCGTCCCAGGAGGCTTTGATGAGAAGCAACCAACTGAAAGCGTAAAGGCAGCCCATAAGCCAGAGCACAGAACCTGTTGCTTCCCACCAGATGATGCCGCTCGGTGTCCAAAACACGAACAGGGCAAGAAGCTGCACTGACGCGATGGTGGCAAACGTGGTCGTTGCTAAAGTTCGTCCCGTTCCACGCGGGGCTAAGCGCTCAATAACGGAACGGCCACGACGCGTGAGGAACAGGGAGTGCAGAAGTGCAAACTGAGCAAGCAGAAGGACGTTGATTGCCCAGCTCCAAGGCTGGGGGACGGTTCCGAATGAACGGGACATGCCAAACCACATTGCCCCAATCATCGAGATAACCGCTCCAGCGAAGAGCGAATGGCAGATAGCGCTCCATAAGAGCGCAATCGCCACTTCTCGGCGGGCCACAGCCGTGGAACGCCCACTTGGCGCCGCTTTCATCGTTGCCGTCAACGGTGGGAACGCTGCCAAGATACGCACGACAGATGCCGCAACAGTGCGTGTGATCTTGGAAGCAAGTGTTGGCATCGCGCAGGTGAATGTCTTGGAGCCAGCGTGTTAGTTAAGTGAGCGGTTTGCCATCACCGCGCCACTTCGATCAGTACTTCGTTGCGCCTGAGGAAGGGCGGCGTGAACGGATCGTTGTAGTATGCAAACTCCACCTCACCCCGAGGCGTGAGGCCCTGCGATTGCACCCAGGCTTTCAGCTTGTCGCTCGCTTCAGAGAACTTGGCATCGGTCCAACGGCCTGAAAACCGAAAGGATGCCAGCACTCTTGGCTGTACCTCTTGCAGAGTGATCGCCTGCTCCGGCTGAGGCAAATCGTCTAGCGTTTTGCCGGCAGGCATGATGAATGACACCGTCCACTGATCGGCCTCCGGGGTCTGCGTAACCGGCGCGGTCATAGCGATTTTCTCGCCAGTTCGCTCCTTGGCAAAAATGTAGGAAGCAAGTGGAGAAAAGGCGCGCCGAACGGCCGTGTCGCGGTCCCCGCTTTTCTGGATGCTTGCGACCACGAGCTTCGGATAAGCGCGCACTTCAAACGCACCATCACTTACCTGAACGGCGTACTTTGGCGTTTCAATGTCCCGGACCGACCAGGCCCAAGCCGCTCCAGCGACTGCCAAGCCGATGAAGATTATTCCAGCTCCAATCAATAGCTTGCTCATGCCGTTTCATCCCTAGCCTTTCTGCAGTCAGACAGGACTGCACACCGTGGATAAACGTTTTTTCAGATAATCCGGATCAGGTGCGCGGCTCGCTTGGTGAGAGCATCAAGGGCCGACCCCTCCATTTAGGCCTTGCCTTGTGATCGTTCGGCAGCTAGCCATTGGTGGATGGAGAAACCGATTGGGTTGCGTGATTATGGTCTCAGCGTTTACACGCGAAAAGCGCGGATGAACCCGCGCGATAAAATCGACTTGAACCATCGCGCACAGGTAGCCCCTTACGCACCGAATTCTCCAGACAACACTTTGCAACACCACCTTTTTGGTCATGGCTTCGCCGTGATGATTACCTTAGGTGCAAACAGAACACACACGCACTCAAGCCCACCCTAACCAACCTTCCTGGGGAGGAAAAACGTATGTTGAAAAAGTCACTGATCACCGGCGCTCTGGTCTTGAGCGTTTCTGCGTCGGCCGCCATGGCCGCAGAATTCAATCTGCCCAAGCAACTTGCCTGGACCGCCTATGGCACAGGGTCCGCCGGCTATAACCAATCTGTGGCCATAGGGGCCGCACTGCAGGAGGCGACAGGCACGAACTTGCGCGTCCTCCCAGGCAAAAACGACATCGCGCGGACAGAACCGGTCCGGCAAGGCAAGGTGCAGTTCTCAGCAAACGGCGTTGGTGGATCCTTTATGGCCCAGGAGGGCGTCTTCCAGTTCGGCGCCAAGAACTGGGGTCCACAGCCCGTCCGTATCCTCTCAGCGAACAATGGCGGCGCGGTTGGCCTGGCGCTCGCCGTTGCGGTCGCAGCTTGTGAGAAGGCTGGGAAGCCTAAATGCGAGGGCTTCCAGTATTCAGATCTGAAGGGCATGCGGGTGGCTTGGGTTAAGGGTGCCCCGGCGCTCAATGTCAATAACCAGGCCTATCTCGCGTATGGCGGTCTGACCTGGGACGATGTTGAGAAAGTTGAATTTGGCGGCTTTGGCGCTTCGTGGAAGGGCATGATCGACGGCTCCGTCGATGCCGCCTTCGCGTCTACGAACTCAGGGCGGGCCTATGAGGCTGCCTCGGGTCCACGTGGCGTCTATTGGCCTCCAATCGATCCTGGCAACGCTGAGGGCCTGAAGCGCATGCAGGCCGTCGCTCCCTTCTTCACCCCGATGACGGCGGTTGTGGGGGCCACGATTGATGGCACTTCGGGCGCCGCCACGGCGGGTTATGCCTATCCGGTGCTCATGACCATGGCAAAGCAGGACGCAGACCTCGTCTACAACATGACCAAGGCCATGTACAAAACGTTCGAGAGCTACAAAGGCAAGGCCCCGGGCATTAACGGCTGGGCCCTGGACAAGCAGAACTACAAATGGGTCGCGCCTTATCATGACGGTGCCATCAAGTATTATAAGGAAGTTGGCGCCTGGAATGATGACGCCCAAGCCCATAACGACCGTCTGGTCGCCCGTCAGGCCGCGTTGGCGAAAGCCTGGACTGACTTAA
Organism: Pseudomonadota bacterium; assembly: GCA_038748855.1. GTDB lineage: Bacteria > Pseudomonadota > Alphaproteobacteria > Rhizobiales > CAJQND01 > JAAEUE01. The sequence goes on along the minus strand of JBCDIP010000137.1, from coordinate 2,217 downwards.
AGGCCAAAGGCTCTGATAACTGGGAAGCTGATTGGGACGCTGCCCGTCGTAAGGCCCTGGCTGACGGCGGTTTCGAGGTTGTGTTCTAGGCAAAGAAAACACGACATGCAGGCCGGGCTCCAGCCCGGCCTCGGTCTCTGACCCTGTGTTATGACAAACGAGACAACGGCAGCCTCTGCGGACAAGACGGATACTGGCTCCAGCGCAACGGATGAGTTTTCCGGCCCGGCGCTTTGGCTTCTGGTGGGCGGCACCTTGTGCGCGATCCTGCTGGCGGTGAACCAACTCTTCAACCTGCGCATTGGCGGGTATGCGATGCTCGAGGGGATGTATCTATACATCCTGGCGGGCATCTTTCTGTCGCTCAGCTTCATCTGCTTTCGTGCCTGGGGACCGAAGTCAACTGAGGTTCCTTGGTTCGACTGGGTGCTGGCCGTGGTAAGTTTGCTCGTCTCTGGTTTCTTCGTTGTAACGTCGAACGAAAGCTTAGATGGCGGCTGGGAATATGCTGCTCCCGAGCGGGCCGTCTGGGCATCTGTGGTGCTGTATGTGCTGATCCTTGAAGCTACACGGCGGGCCGGTGGCATGGTGCTGTTTGGCATCGTGCTGATTTTCTCGCTCTACCCGACCGTGGCCGAACATATCCCTGATCCGTTGTCCGGGTTCACCTCGCCTTTCCTCGACGTGGTGCCCTTCTTTATGATCTCATCTGAGGCCTCGTTCGGTATCCCGATGCGTGCCTTTGGGAACCTGGTGATCGGCTTTATCCTTTTCGGAGCCATCCTCCAATTCACAGGTGGCGGAAAGTTCTTCAACGATCTGGCCATGGCCATGGTCGGCCAATACCGGGGCGGGGCGGCCAAGGTCGCGATATTTGCCTCAGGCTTCATGGGTTCCATGTCTGGTTCGGTCATTTCAAACGTTCTCACGACAGGCGCAGTCTCCATTCCGGCCATGAAGAAGACAGGCTTCGATCCGCGCTATGCGGCGGCAACCGAGGCCTGCGCCTCAACCGGTGGCGTACTCATGCCGCCAATCATGGGCGCAACGGCCTTCGTTATGGCCTCCTGGCTGAGCCGGCCCTACGTGGAAATCATGCTGGCGGCAGCCATTCCCTCCCTGCTCTACTATTTCGGCCTGTTCGCTCAGATTGATGCCTATTCGGCACGGCGTGGCCTCAAAGGGCTGGACCGTGGACAGCTCCCGCGCCTGCTTGCCACCCTAAAGTCGGGCTGGGTCTACATCTCGGTCTTCGCACTCTTGATCTATCTGATGGTGGCCTTCCGCTGGGAGACAACCGCACCATTCTATGCGGTACTGCTGCTTCTCGTGGTCAACCAAGTTATGAAATCTCACCGCTTTACGCTGGACGGTTTCACCAAGATGATCGCCAAGGTAGGCCGAACGCTGGCAGAACTGACGGCGGTTTTGTTGGGCGTTGGGATGATCGTTGGCGCGTTTCAGGCAACAGGATTGACCGGGCCGCTGGCGACGGAGTTGATCTTCCTGGCTGGCGATTCCATCGCAATGCTGCTGCTGATGGGGGCGATCACCAGCTTCATCTTCGGCATGGGGATGACAGTCACCGCCTGCTACATCTTCCTGGCCGTTGTTCTGGCGCCAGCTCTGGTGCAGGCAGGACTGAATGAACTCGCCGTGCACCTCTTCATCCTCTACTGGGGCATGGTCAGCTACATCACACCACCTGTCGCACTTGGAGCTTTCGCAGCAGCTTCCATGGCAGGTGCCTCACCTATGCGCGCCGGGATCGAGGCCATGAAGCTTGGCGGGGTCATTTACGTTGCGCCGTTCTTCTTTGTGCTCAATCCGGCCCTTATCGGCGAGGCAGAAACACTCGAAGTCCTGCGCGTTTTGACCGAGGCTCTGATCGGCATCTGGTTTGTGGCCGCTTCTATCCAGGGCTTTGTTACATTCGTCGGTGGTTTTCCGAACGGAGTTGTCGGCGGAGTTGCTCGCGCACTTCTGTTGACCGCAGGCCTTCTCATCGCAGCACCTGCAGACGGCATTCTAGGCTTCGGTCATCTGGCCGTAAGCGCCGCCGGCTTCCTCATAGCCCTCGTCCCGCTGACAATTGCCTGGCGAACGGGACGCAACGCCGATGCCGCGGAAGAACGGCCGGCGGAGACGTAAAGCCATCAATTGGGCCATGACGTGGCGGCCGCACTCAATACGTCCAGGTGATGTACCTGTGTTAGT
>JBCDIP010000136.1:0-7171 GCA_038748855.1 Pseudomonadota bacterium | reverse complement strand
GTAATATGGTCATAACCCGGCGCGATGTCTGTTGTGAGCGGGCCGAGCGTGTAGAACGGCGCCTCACCGCAGGTCTCAAGCTGTTTGTCCATATTGTGCTTGATCTTGTGCATGGGCACGTGACCCGGCCCCTCGATCATCACCTGGCAGTCCTTGGCCCACGCAATCTGCGTCAGCTCACCAAGGGTCTCCAGTTCGGCAAACTGCGCAGCATCATTGGCATCTGCAATCGATCCCGGCCGCAAGCCATCTCCGAGCGAGAAGCTCACATCATAGGCACGGCAGATATCGCAGATCTCCTCAAAGTGCTCGTAAAGGAAGCTCTCCTTGTGATGGTGCAGGCACCACTTGGCCATAATGGATCCACCGCGAGAGACGATGCCGGTGACCCGCTCAACGGTGAGCGGAATGTGGTGCAACCGCACGCCGGCATGAATGGTGAAATAGTCCACCCCTTGCTCGGCCTGCTCAATAAGCGTGTCCCGATAAGCCTCCCAGGTGAGGTCTTCAGCGATGCCGTTGACCTTCTCCAGCGCCTGGTAAATCGGCACGGTGCCGATTGGGATCGGCGCGTTGCGAATAATCCACTCCCGGGTGTTGTGAATGTTGCGCCCGGTGGACAGATCCATCACCGTGTCCGCCCCCCAGCGGATCGACCAAACCATCTTGTCCACCTCCTCAGCCATGGACGAGGTCACGGCGGAGGTCCCCATATTGGCATTGATCTTCACCAGGAAGTTGCGCCCGATAATCATGGGCTCTGCTTCTGGGTGGTTGATGTTTGCCGGGATGATGGCGCGGCCGGCGGCCACCTCATCGCGCACAAACTCCGGTGTGACATGGTCGGGGATATGCGCGCCCCAGCTTTCACCATCGCGCTCAGCGCCGCTGAGAGCCGCCTCGCGGCCTAAGTTCTCGCGAATGGCGATGAACTCCATTTCCGGCGTCACGATGCCGGCGCGGGCATAAGCCAGCTGGGTCACCGCCTTGCCGCCTGCTGCGCGCAGAGGTTTCGGTTTCACGGGAAAGGCCGGCGTCATGCGCTCTTCGCTGACAAACCCGTTATCGGCTGCCGTGACCTCGCGCCCATCATATTCCTCCACATCGCCCCGGCTCAAAATCCAGTCACGGCGCAGGGCCGGAAGACCCTTCGCAATATCCGTTTCAATCGCCTCGTCCGTGTAGGGCCCAGATGAATCATAAACCGTCACGGCAGGCTCGCCTGACGTGGGATGAAGCTCGATTTTGCGCATGGGCACGCGCAGGCTCGTGTGGACTTTACCGGGCACGTAGATCTTCCGCGAAGCAGGAAGCGGGCCGTCTGTTATGGTTGGGGTAAGGGCGTTCATCAAAATCTCCTCAAGTTGCGTTCACTGAGAGACCTTGTTGATCGTGCAGATGAGAAACGGGCTTAAATGAGCAAAAGCCTGGTTAGGCAAAATGGACGGGATGCGCCGTTGCCTTGTTCTTCCTCCGCCAGTATCAACTGGGTCAGGTTCAAAGGGTCACTGCGCCGCACGCTTAAGCGAAACACTTAAGGTGCCATCAGCCTCTCAGTCTCTTGAGCGAGACTCCCCTGACAAGATTGTTTGTGCATGAGCGCGCTGGCGGCTGTCAAATGCTGCCGGGCAGTTGTGAACACTCTAGCGATGGTTCCGACAGGACGGACGACCTCTATCCGCCTGTTACGCTCATATGGCGTGAGACGGCTGGCGTCTTGGTGTTCCGGTCGATGACGAAGTCATGGCCTTTGGGTTTGCGGCCGATGGCTTCATCGATGGCCCGGTTCAAAAGCTCATTGCCGCTGGAGGCCCGCATGGGTGCGCGCAGGTCTGCAGCATCGTCCTGGCCAAGGCACATATAGAGCGTGCCGGTGCAGGTGAGCCGCACCCGGTTGCAGCTTTCGCAGAAATTGTGCGTCATGGGCGTGATGAACCCAATGCGCCCGCCGGTTTCCTTCACCTCCATGTAACGGGCAGGACCGCCCGTTTTGTAGGGAATGTCCTCAAGCGTCCAACGCTCTCGCAAGTCGGCCCGAACCATGGAGAGCGGCAAGTATTGGTCCGTGCGATCCTCATCAATCTCACCGAGCGGCATGGTCTCGATCAGGGTCAGGTCCATGCCGTCCTGATGGCACCATTGCATCATGTCGTCGATCTCATGGGCATTGACGCCTTTCAGCGCCACCATGTTGATCTTCACATGAAGACCGGCCTTGCGGGCCGCCTCGATACCGGCTTCCACTTTCGCCAACTGCCCCCAGCGGGTGATCTCGTGGAACTTGTCCGCGTCGCGGGTGTCGAGCGACACATTCACCCTGCGCACCCCGCACTCATAGAGCTCATCGGCAAACCGCGTCAGTTGCGAACCGTTGGTGGTGAGTGTCAGCTCTTCCAGCGCACCTGACTCCAGGTGCCGCGACAAGGAGCGGATCATCGACATGATATTCTTGCGCACCAGGGGTTCGCCTCCGGTCAGGCGCAGCTTCTTCACGCCCTTCTCAACAAAGGCCGTGCACACCCGGTCCAGCTCTTCCAGGCTGAGCACATCGCGCTTGGGCAGGAAGGTCATGTGTTCCGACATGCAGTAGACACAGCGGAAATCGCAGCGGTCGGTGACGGAGACCCGCAGATAGGTCACAGCCCGTCCGAAAGGATCAATCATGGGGGCGGCTTGCTTAAGCCCATCCACCAAGACCGGTTCTGGCATGCTGTCTGATGTAATGCTCACTGGCCGCGCCCTATCGTTGTTCTCTTGGCTGCATATAAGCGTTGCTGACTATGCTTACAATTGCAACACACGAGTTCGCAAGACGCCAGTTTAGAACAGTTCCACATTATGGAATTGTCAATCGGTTCTTCTTGCCATCCCGACCCATTAAGCGCACACTGCACATTGGAATCGTTCGAAAGTTTGGGAAACGTCCAAGAAGACCTGAAAAATCAGGCAGATAACAAAAAAGAAGATTGGTGGATGCCTGCTTTAGAAGCAGCAAAGACGCAACTTTTAGATGAAGATGCGCTGCGAGCGCACCTTTACCGCTTGCTCGCGCTTTATCTCCAAGCCCCTCCAAAACAGGATGAGCTGGCTTTGGCCGCCAAACTGAGCGGCGATGAAAGCCCGTTGGGTCAAGCCATTTCCACGGTCGCGAAGCTTGCCGGAAAATGCGAAGAACCCACCCTAAACCAAGAGTATAACGACCTCTTCATCGGCATGGGCCGCGGCGAGCTCCTGCCCTACGCCTCTTACTATCTCACCGGATTTTTGAACGAAAAACCGCTCGCCAAGTTGCGCGGTGACATGGCCGAGCTTGGTATCAAGCGCGCCGAACACATCAAAGAGCCTGAGGACCATGCTGGGGCCTTGTGCGAAATGATGGCCGGTCTCATCGAAGGCGATTTCGGCGATGGCAGCCTTGAAGGGCAGAGAGAGTTCTTTAACAAGCATTTGAGCGCCTGGATCCGGCATTTCTTTACCGATCTGGAGAACGCCAAATCATCTGTGTTTTACGCCGCCCTCGGCACCGTTGGGAAAGCCTTCATGGAAATTGAAGAGGCCGCTTTCGAGATGAGCTGAGGGAGACGAGAAAAGTTTCAGGCCAGGGCTGCAGACCCGGTCAGAAAGCAAGAACGAGAGTGCCACCTCAAGGCACCGGAGTAGGGAGTAGATAGACTTAAGCTTAAGCAACGCGGCTGATCGAATACGGGACGCCGCATAAAGGAGGAAAGCGAGATGTCTGACACTGATGTCAAGTCTGGACGCCGTGACTTCTTGAAGTTGGCCGGAGTGGCCGCCGTAACGGGCGGTACCGCATTGGCTGCTCAAGGAAGCGACGTTGAGGCTGCTGAAGTCGGCAAGGATGCTGGCGGGTATCGGGAAACCGAACACGTTCGCACCTACTATGATTCCGCTCGGTTCTAGCACCGGACGGTTTCGACTGACTTCAACCCATTCCTGAAGTTTCAGGGATTTTTCGAGGTCGATAAAGACCTCACTATCTGAGGAGATAAATATGCTTAGGAAGAAGACAGGTGGGGTGGCGATAGGCCCCCGTTTGTCATCGGCCCTAACGGAGCTCACCGGCGGCGCGATTGACCGTCGTACGTTCCTGAAGAGGTCGGGCCTTGCCATCGGTGGTTTGGCAGCGGCTTCGACACTCAGGAACGGCATGGTGACTAAGGCCGAGGCCGCATCCGCTGCGGGCGCGATCGAGATCAAGAAATCGATCTGCACCCACTGTTCGGTTGGCTGCACAGTGCTTGCTGAAGTGCAAGGTGGTGTCTGGATCGGGCAAGAGCCCGGCTATGACAGCCCGTTCAACCTGGGCGCCCACTGCGCCAAGGGTGCAGCGGTGCGTGAACACGCCCACGGCGAGCGCCGGCTGAAATACCCCACCAAGCTGGTAGGCGGCAAATGGACCCGAATGTCCTGGGACGACGCGATCAATGAGATCGGCGACAAGCTTCTGTCGATCCGCGAAAGCGCTGGTCAGGATTCGGTGTACTGGCTCGGTTCTGCCAAGCACAACAACGAACAGGCTTACCTGTTCCGCAAGATGTATGCCTTCTGGGGCACCAACAATGGTGACCACCAGGCACGTATCTGTCACTCCACCACTGTGGCCGGTGTTGCAAACACCTGGGGCTATGGTGCGATGACCAACAGCTACAATGACATCCACAAATCCAAGGCGATCTTCATCATCGGGGGTAACCCGGCTGAAGCGCACCCGGTGTCGTTGCTGCACGTGCTGAAGGCCAAGGAAGAAAATGCCGCTCCGCTGATCGTCTGCGACCCGCGCTACACGCGCACGGCCGCCAAGGCGTCGGAGTATGTCCGGTTCCTGCCGGGCACAGACGTTGCCCTGGTTTGGGGCATCCTGTGGCACATCTTCGAGAACGGCTGGGAAGATGAAGAGTTCATCCGCCACCGCGTGTGGGGCATGGACAAGATCAAGGAAGAGGTTGCCAAGTGGAACCCGGAAGAGGTTGAAAAGGTAACCGGCGTGCCCAAGTCGCAAATGCGCCGCGTGGCCCGCACCATGGCTCAGAACAAGCCTGGTACGGTCATCTGGTGCATGGGCGGGACCCAGCACACCAATGGTAACAACAACACCCGCGCGTACTGCGTGCTCCAGCTGGCGCTGGGCAACATGGGCCAGTCGGGTGGTGGTACCAACATCTTCCGCGGCCACGACAACGTGCAAGGCGCAACCGACTTCTGCGTTCTGTCACACTCGTTGCCGGGCTACTATGGCCTGAAGAAGGGCTCTTGGAAGCACTGGTCCCGCGTTTGGGACGTTGACTACGACTATCTCGCCGGGCGCTTTGCCTCAGAGAAGTTGATGCAGTCCAAGGGCATTCCTGTATCTCGCTGGATCGACGGCGTTCTTGAAGACAAGGGCAACATCGACCAGCCGGAAAACCTGAAAGCGATGATTTTCTGGGGCCATGCTCCAAACTCGCAGACACGTCTTCCGGAAATGCAGGAAGCCATGAAGAAGCTGGAAATGCTGGTTGTGATAGACCCGTATCCGACCATGACGGCCGTCATGCACGACCGCAAGGACGGGGTCTATCTGCTTCCCGCTGCCACGCAGTTCGAGACCTATGGCTCGGCCACGGCTTCCAACCGCTCGCTCCAGTGGCGCGAGAAGATTGTGGATCCGTTGTTCGAAAGCCTGCCTGATCAGACCATTCTCTACAAGCTGGCCAAGAAGCTTGGCTATGCCGACGAGATGTTCAAGAAGATCAAGGTCGAGAACGACGAGCCTGTGCTTGAAGACGTCACGCGCGAATTCAACGGCGGGATGTGGACCATCGGTTACACCGGTCAGTCCCCAGAGCGCCTGAAGAAGCACATGGCGAACCAGCACACCTTCGACAGAACCTCATTGCGGGCCAATGGCGGTCCGTGCGATGGCGATTACTACGGCCTGCCTTGGCCTTGCTGGGGCACTCCGGAAATGAACCATCCCGGCACGCCGAACCTTTACGACCCGTCAATGCCGGTTGCTGAAGGCGGCTTGAACTTCCGTGCCCGCTTCGGTGTGAAAGCGCCGGACGATTGGGGCGGCGGCAACCTTCTCACCGAAGGCGCCGTGGAAGGCCTGTCTTACCCGGTTGGCAACGAGCTGAAGAGCGGCCACCCGGAATTCACGATGGCGATGCTCACCAAACTCGGCTGGGACAAAGATCTCACCGCTGAGGAGCGTGCAACAATCGATGCGATTGCCGGTGAAAAGACAAACTGGAAAACCGACCTTTCCGGCGGTATCCAGCGTGTGGCCATCAAGCACGGGTGTGCACCGTTCGGTAACGCCAAGGCTCGTGCGGTGGTGTGGACATTCCCGGATCCGGTGCCGCTGCACCGCGAGCCGCTGTACACGCCGCGCCGCGACCTGTTGCCGAAATATGCAACCTACGCAGACAAGCAGGCTTATCGTCTGCCCACCAAGTATGCCTCCATTCAGGCAAACGATTATTCCAAGGATTTCCCGACGGTTCTCACCTCCGGGCGTCTCGTGGAATATGAAGGTGGCGGTGATGAAACACGGTCGAACCCGTGGCTTGCCGAACTGCAACAGGACATGTTCGTCGAAATCAATCCGCGTGATGCCAACAACACGGGCATCAAGGAAGGCGACATGGTCTGGGTGATGGCTCCGCCGACCCATATGGGCGCTGAAGGCGGCAAGGTGAAGGTGAAGGCTCTGGTGACCGAACGGGTTGCCGCGGGCGTCGCGTTCATGCCGTTCCACTTCGGTGGCCACTTCCAGGGCGAGGACCAACGCTCGAAATATCCAGAAGGTGCTGATCCGTATGTGCTTGGCGAAGCCTGCAACACGGCCCAGACCTATGGCTATGACAGCGTGACCCAGATGCAGGAAACCAAAGCAACCCTGTGTCGCATTGAGAAAGCGTAAGGAGAACCACAATGGCTAGAATGAAGTTCCTTTGTGACGCCGAACGCTGCATCGAATGCAACGCTTGTGTCACGGCTTGTAAGAACGAGCATGAAGTACCGTGGGGCGTAAACCGGCGCCGCGTCGTCACCATCAATGACGGCAAGACCGGTGAGCGTTCCATCTCGGTGGCGTGCATGCACTGTTCGTCGGCCCCTTGCATGGCCGTCTGCCCCGTCGACTGTTTCTATCAGAACGAAGACGGTG
>JBCDIP010000135.1:0-7291 GCA_038748855.1 Pseudomonadota bacterium | reverse complement strand
GGGCTGAAAGCAGACAAGGCGGCGGGAGCATCATGAGTATTCTGCGAGATTTTTCCGTGCAAGCGGCCACGGCTGGACTGTTGTCCGCGTTTGTAGGCGCTGCCGCCTCGTTTGCCATCGTCGTTCAGGGCTTGAGCGGGGCAGGGGCGAGCCCCAGCGAAGCCGCATCCGGGCTCATGGCGCTGTCCTTTGCCATGGGCTTTTGCGGCATTTATCTCAGTCTCAAATCCCGCCTGCCTATTAGCATCGCCTGGTCCACACCGGGCGCAGCGCTTCTGGCCACCACAGGAGCCCCTGAGAGCGGCTTTGCAGGCGCTGTGGGAGCGTTCCTGCTCACCGGGCTACTGACTATCCTGGCGGGCCTCTGGAAGCCTCTGGGGCGGTGGGTGAGCGCTATTCCAACGCCCATCGCCGGGGCCATGCTGGCCGGGGTGCTGCTGGTGTTCTGCCTGGCGCCCATTCAGGCGGTGGGTGAGGACCCCTGGCTCTCTTTGCCGGTTATTGCCGCCTGGGCGCTGATGTTCCGCATCAACCGGCTCTATGCGGTGCCGGCGGCGCTTCTGGTCACCGTTCTCATTATCGCCTTTTCTGGCCAAGGCGTCCCGCAGGACGCGGCAAGGTTTTGGCCGGACCCTGTGTTGGTGACGCCTGTCTTCGATGTGGGAGCTTTGGTGGGCATCGGACTTCCGCTTTTTCTGGTGACCATGGCCTCTCAGAATATTCCGGGCATGGCGGTTCTCAACGCCAATGGCTACACGCCACCCGCCGGGCCACTGTTCGTGACCACCGGAGCGTTCTCGCTGGCCTCGGCTCCGTTTGGCGGCCATGCCGTCAACCTGGCGGCGATCACGGCGGCCATGTGTGCCGGGGAAGATGCCCATCCCGACCCCGCGCGGCGCTATTGGGCAGCGATAGTGGCCGGGGCGGGCTATGTGGTGTTCGCAGTTTTCGCCGGGTTTTTCACCGCGCTGATTGCAGCCTCGCCCACCTATCTGATCAATGCGGTGGCCGGTCTCGCCCTGCTGGCCACTTTCGGGGCTGCTTTAACCAGCGCGGTGTCGGATGCCGATTTGCGCGAACCGGCGGTGATCACATTTATCGTCACAGCCTCTGGCCTGTCGTTCTTTGGCGTGGGCAGCGCGTTCTGGGGGCTGGTCGCCGGCATTGCCATGCATGCCATCCTGAAAGCTTGGCGCAAACCCTCCACGTGATCAGCGCACGTCAGCTGCCCCGCACAGGTCTATGGTGTTTCCGGTGGTTTGCGGCGCGACACCGCTGGCCAGGAAGGTGATGACGTTCGCCACTTCATTGGCGGTGGTCACCCGCCCGGTGGGATAAAGCGCGGCCATCTTCTGCAGACCCTGTTCAGCCATGATGTCGCCCACCATCTCAGTGTCCACGAAGCCGGGCGCAATACCGTAGGCCAGGATGTTGTCCTTGGCGCATGTGCGGGCGATGGATCGGTTGAGCGCCAGCATGCCGGCCTTTGAGGCGCCGTACTGTTGATGGTCAATGCTGTCGCCCCGGTGGCCGGCGCGGCTGGAGACGTTGATGAGGATGCCGCCGCCTTGCGTCTTGAAATGAGGAATGGCCCGCCGGCAAAGCTGCGCGGCAGCGCCAAGGTTGATCCGCATGGTGCGCTCCCAGCCAGACAGCCAATCGTCCAGCGGAAGATCAATGGGGCATTTCTCATAGACCCCGGCGTTGTTCACCAGCACATCGATCCGGCCCCGCCAGGCCAGCGCCTCATTCCAGAGGCGCTCTGTCTGCTCCACATCCAACAGATCAGCGCCAACCACATGGGCGTTTTCACGTCCAACCTCAGAGGCGAGGGCGCTCGCCGCCTCCGCATTGCTGCCATAGTGGATGATGGCCGCGCCGCCACATGCCACAATCTGGCGCACGGTGGCCGCACCAATGCCCCGAGAGCCACCGGTGATGAGCACAGTCTTGCCTGTCAGATCGATCATATTGTTCTCCTCCGGGGTTAGACTTGACGCCACTTGCCCGCTACCATCGACGGCTTATGAGCCTGCACTATACAAAAGAAAACCAGATTGCGCGCATCGTGCTGGACAACCCGCCGGTGAACGTGTTCACGCCTGCTCTGCACAAGGAATTCCTGGAGATCCTGCGCGATTTTATCGCCGATGACAGTATTCATGTGGGGGTGTGGACGGGCGCCGGCGACCGCGCCTTCTGTGCTGGCGATGACATAAAAACAGAGCGACCAGAACGCAGCGTGAGCGAGATGGTGGAGCGCGAGCTGGGAGCGCGCCATGAGGGTGAGAGCCTGGAGTATCCCGGCTGGGAAGTGGAGATCCAAGGGCTCACCCGGTTCAAGCCTATCGTTGGAGCGATCAACGGATATTGCCTCGGCCAGGGCTTCATTTACATGATGCTCCTCACCGACATCCGGATCGCCTCAAGCACAGCTCAGTTTGGCCTGCCGGAGATCAAGCACGGGATGGGCGGCGCCGGAGGGGTGATCCGCCTGTCGCGCACCATTCCGCATACCTCAGCGATGTGGATGCTGCTGACCGGCGAAATGTTTGGTGCTGAAGACGCCCTGCGCCACCATGTGGTCAATGAGATTGCGCTGCCTGAGGACTTAGACGCGCGGGCCATGGAAGTCGCTGAACTGATCGCCAGTCATCCGCCACTTGCAGTGCGCACGGAGATGGAAGCCTACCAGCGAGCCGGCGAGATGAGCCGCGCTGATGCGCTGGCCTTCGCCTCGCGGCTTTACCGGTTGCAGCGGCTCGCCATGGACCAGACGCCGCCGCTGGCTGACAAGGAGGGCGCATGACAGAGCGTCCGGATCTGGCGGAGGTGCATGAGACCGATCGCACCATGCAGGCAGCCGCCATTCCGCAGACGCTCGGGGCCTTCCTGAAGGAGCGCGCGGAAACCTTGGGCAATCAGGTGGCTGGGCACTGGTTCCAGGATGACCTCTCCTTAACCTTCAATCAGCTGCACGAACGCGCCGACCGCCTGGCGTCTTCGTTGAGCAGCCTAGGTGTGCGCAAGGGCGCACACGTGGCGGTGATGCTGCCGAATGTGCCGGAAACCTTGATTGTGTGGGGTGCGCTTGGGCGCCTGGGCGCGGTGATGGTGCCGGTGAACACCGGCTACACGGCCACGGAGCTGTCGTTTGTGCTCAATGACTCAGACGCCCAGTTTCTGGTGATCGATGAGGACTTCCTGCCCATCTTTGCCCAGATCCCTGAGCGACCCGAGATGATCACTGACGGCAACCTGGTGGTGCGGGGCGAGCCTTCAGGGGACCAGAAAGGGCTTTACGCGCTGATCGAGAGGGGCGCCTTTCCGTTCAACGCGCCTCAGCCGGTTGAAGCGTCCGATCTGCTCAATATTCAATACACGTCCGGCACCACGGGCTTTCCCAAGGGCTGCATGCTGACCCATGAGTATTGGATGCGTGCGAGCTACACCCTGGCCTTCACGCGGGGCGGGCCGGATCATGGCATTGAACACGTTCTGGTCTGGGCGCCGTTCTTCTATATGGACGGTATGTGGCAGCTCTTGTCAGCCTTCTATCTGGACGCCACCTGTTATGTGGCCCGACGCATGAGCATGAGCCGCTTCATGGATTGGCTGATCAAGTATCAGATCCACAGCTGCACCTTTCCTGAGCCTGCCTTGAAGGCGTTCCCACCGTCGGACCGAGACGCGCAAGTTCCTCTGAGGTACATCTATGCCTTCGGCTGGCGCCCGGAGAGCAAGCGCATTCTGGAAGAGCGGTTCCCAACGTGCGCAGCGCGTGATGCTTACGGCATGACCGAGCTGGGCACCGCCACCGTGACGCCGATGACAGCGGGCGAACGCAACTTCGCACGCACATGCGGTCTGCCTGCTCCAGACCGCAAACTGAAGATTGTAGATGAAGAGGGAAAAGACGTTCCCACTGGCGAGCGCGGCGAGCTTTGGGTGGCCGGCCGCGGCATCATGTGGGGCTACTACAAGCGCCCTGAGGCCAACCGCGAGGTGTTCCGCGGTGAGTGGTTCCGCACCGGCGACATCTTCTATCAGGATGCGGATGGCTATTACTTCATCGTGGGCCGCATGAAGGACATGGTGAAACGGTCAGGCGAGAATATTGCCGCCCGGGAGGTGGAGGCAGTTCTCAATGAACTGGAGGACATTATCGAAAGCGCGATCGTCCCTGTGCCGGACCCTGACCGGGGCGAGGAGGTGAAGGCCTATATCCGCCTTAAAGAGGGCGTGGCGCCTGAAAGCTGCCCGCCAGCGCGGATCCTGGAGCTTTGTGGGGCCCATCTGGCTAGGTTCAAATTGCCCCGCTACATCGCATACGTGGACGATTTCCCCAGGACGCCCTCGCGCAAAATCGCCAAGCAACGCATGCTGGCGGCGGCGGGCGATTTGACCCTCGGCGCCTATGACGCAAAGGACGATACCTGGCGCTAGGCTTGGGCCCTCTGAAAACTTGTGCAGGAGGCGCAGGAAACGGGTGGGCGCAGGCGCTGGAGCCGCCTATGGTCCGCCATTATGAATACCGGAAACGCCATCGAAAACCGCATGGGCTTGGTGGCCTGGGCCATGCTCATCACGCTCTCCATCCTTTGGGGCGGCTCGTTCTTCTTTGCAGAAGTGGCGCTGAGGGGCTTGCCCACGTTCACCGTGGTGTTCCTGCGCGTTGCCCTTGGGGCCGCTGTGTTGTGGTTGGTGTTCCTGGCGAGCGTGCCTAAGGCCAAGCGTCAGAACCTGCCGTGGAAGGACTTCCTGATCATGGGGTTCTTGAACAATGCGGTGCCGTTCTCCCTTCTTGTGTGGGGGCAGACGCAGATCTCCTCAAGCCTTGCCTCCATCATCAACGCCACTACACCGTTCTTTACCGTGCTGGTAGCGCATGTGCTGCTCGCCGATGAGCGCATGTCCAAGGCGAAAGTGATCGGGGTGTCGGCAGGCTTTGCCGGTATCGTGGTGCTGATGGGCCCAGGGGTGCTGGGGGGCGGCGATGTGGGGCTAGCTGGCCAAATCGCCTGTGTCGGCGCGGCCGTGTCCTACGCGCTTGCGGCAACGTTCGGTCGGCGGTTTGCAGGCGTGACGCCTCTGGCGACCGCCACGGGCCAAGTGACCTGTTCCAGCGTCTTGCTCCTGCCGCTCGTGTGCCTGGTCGATCAACCCTGGACCCTGGCCATGCCGGGCTGGGATGTGATCGGATCGGTGATCGGCATCGCGGTAGGCTCCACCGCACTGGCCTACATCCTCTATTTCCGCATCTTACAGGTGGCCGGCGCCACCAATGTGGCGTTGGTGACGTTCCTCGTTCCAGTGAGTGCCATCATCTTGGGCACGCTCGTTCTTGGCGAGGTGCTGCGCGCGGAGCACATCGCGGGCATGGCCCTCATCGCGCTCGGGTTGGCCATTATCGATGGCCGGCTGGTGGAATGGCTGAGGCCGGCGCGCGTTACATAGGCACGCGGATCACCTGGCCGGTGCGCAAGCGCGCCGACTGCTGAAGCTGATTGAAGGTCGCCAAAGTGGCCAGCTCAACCCGGTATTGCTGGGCGATACCGGGCAGGGTCTCGCCCGGCTTCACCTTGTGGAAGTAGTAGATGTAATCGCGGTTGCGATTGGTGGCCCCAGCAGGTCTTGGCTGCGGCGCGCTAGCAGTGCGTTGTACTGGCCGCGCCTCTGCGCGGGGAGGCCCAATATGGCCAGGCACTGTCAGTCGTTGGCCAAGTCGCAATGCATAAGGCGGCTGAAGGTTGTTCAGGCGCGCCAGTTCAGGAACCGTGGTGCCGTAGCGCTTGGAGATGGAATAGAGCGTGTCGCCAGGCTGGACGCTGACCAGCACTGTGCTGGCCTGGGTGCGGGGGGTTGCAGTTCTCGCCGGGGGGATGGAGCCTGTGCGGATATGATCAGCGCGGCCCGAAGGGATCAGGAGACGTTGACCAATGGACAGAGCGTACGGGGGCACCAGATTGTTGGCGGCGGCCAGTTGCGGCACTGTGATGCCGTTGGCCCGGGCCAGGGAGTAGGTGGTGTCGCCGGGACGCACATAGATCTGGCGGGTGTGGCGCGCTTGCGGGGCCGTGGAGCCAGTGGTGATGCTGTTCGTAGCTCTTGGGGCGGGGAGGGGATCGTCCCAGGAGCGGTCATCCAGATTGGACGCACCGCAGCCGCCCACCACGCCTGCCAACGACAGGGTGCAAACAAACCCCAACACTTTCGAAAAAGATCCCCCGGTGGCCCCGATGCGGCGCATAACGCTTCTCCAGATTGAAAACTGGCTCTAAACCTCGCGCAACAGAGTTAATATTGCGTTGAAACGGTGGCCGGTTTTGCAACCTGAAAGTGGGTGTTAGGCGACGCCCAGCTTCTTTTGCAGCTTGGTGCTGGAGGTGGTGTATTGGAACACCAGACGCTCGTCGGGGTGGATGATCTTGAACGCCACCTGGGCCATCAAAGCCGCCTCGTGGAAGCCGCTCAAGATGAGCTTCAGCTTGCCCGGATAGGTGTTGATATCGCCAATGGCGAAGATCCCGGGTTCTGAGGTCTGAAATTTTTCTGTGTCCACCTCAATCAGGTTCTCATCGAGGTTAAGGCCCCAGTTGGCCACCGGGCCGAGCTTCATGGTCAGGCCGAAGAAGGGGAGCAGTGTGTTGCATTCAATCTGCTCTTCGCCATCCGGTCCCTTGATCGTGGCGCCGGTCAGCTGACCGTCAGCGCCTTCCAGAGCGGTCACTTGGCCGAGCTTGAACTCCATTTTGCCTTCAGCACACAGAGCGTGCATCTTTTGGACGGAATCCGGCGCGGCACGGAATGCATCGCGCCGGTGGAGGAGGGTCATGGATTTGGCCAGCGGCTGAAGGTTCAGCGTCCAGTCGAGCGCGCTGTCACCGCCGCCCACGATGAGGATGTCCTTGTCGCGGAACTGCTCCATCTTCTTAACCGAGTAGAACACTGACGTGCCCTCGTAGTCCTCGATGCCTGGCATGGGCGGCTTTTTCGGCTGGAAGCTGCCGCCACCAGCGGCGATGACCACAACCGGCGCCCGGAATTCTATGCCATCATCGGTCTTGAGACGGAATGTGCCATCGTCCAGCTTTTCCAGCTCTTCCACCATCTGGTTGAAGTGATAGCCCGGATTGAAGGGTGCTGCCTGTTCCATCAGTTTGTCGGTCAGCTCTTGGCCGGAGATCACGGGGTAGCCCGGAATGTCGTAAATTGGCTTTTCGGGATAAAGCTCAGCACACTGGCCTCCGGCGCGGTCCAGAATGTCGATGACTTCGCATTTGATATCCAG